>JAGPMH010000019.1 GCA_018052945.1 Negativicutes bacterium
TATTTACTAATATTGATAGTGCAATGATAATTTAGGGCTGGACCGAATGGAGGCCCCAAGTTGCTGAATGATTGAGGCAACTTATATATTAAGGAGGTCGTTTAATTATGATGCGTTCATTATATTCCGCAGTAGGCGGACTTAGAAATCACCAAACAAGAATGGATGTTATTGGTAATAATATTGCTAATGTTAATACTACTGGTTACAAAGGCGGTAGAGTTAACTTTCAAGATATTCTTAATCAAAATATTCAAGGTGCTTCAGGCTCACAAGGCAATCGAGGCGGTACAAATCCAATGCAGGTTGGTTTAGGGATGGCTTCAGCCAGTATTGATACATTATTTACCAATGGTAGTATTCAAAGTACAGGTGTTGGTACGGATTTAGCGATTTCCGATGCTGGCTTTTTTATCCTTGGAGAAGGCAACAATAGAGTCTATAGCAGAGCCGGTAATTTTGACTTCGATAATACTGGAAACTATGTTTCTACAAGCTCAGGAATGAAAGTAATGGGCTGGAATGCTACTGCAGGTGTCGTTAATTCATCGGGCGATGTTCAAGCAATCAAAATAACTAAAGGGCAAATAATGCCGGCTTCAGCAACAAGTCAAGTAAGTTTTTCTAAAAATTTGTCAGCTGATGCTGCTGTTGGAACAACTGTTACAATGCCATTAACAGTATTTGATAGCTTGGGATCTGCACACAATATAACATTAACAATGGCAAAGGCTACGGGAGCTAACACATGGAATGTATATTATCCTGCTACTACCAGTACAGGAGCTGTAATAACTGGGGGAAGTAATATTATTCCACCTAGTCCTTTAGCAACACCAGTGGGAACGGTTACATTTAACAATGATGGAACGCTAAATGCATCAACTGTTCCTGACATTTCTTTTGCACCAGCAACAATAGCAGCTCAAACTGCTACTATAAATTCTAATTTTACAGATATTCCATTAACAACAGTAAATACAAGTGGTTTTTCACTTACATTACCAGTCCCAGCGGCAACAACTTCTATTACACAGGCTATGCCTATTACTTACCCTGATGGAACAACTGATTCAGTAGTTGTAACATTAACAAAACCGGCAGGATACACTGATGCAAATCCTTCTACGTGGGCAGTAACATATCCGGCTAAAACTGCCAATGGATATGACATCGGAAACGCAGGTGCTACTGCGTATACTGTAGATTTTCCTGGAGGTGTAGCTCCAGGAACGATAAATACAAATAGTGATACAATTCCAGCTAATATACAAGTTGCACGACCATTTAATTATCAAATGCAAATAACAAATAGTAATGGTACAACCGATACTATTAATACTGTAATTCATCCAAGTTCACCTTATGCATATAATGGTTGGACGATTGAATATCCATCAACAACGGCATCAAATCATATTGTTACAAACTCAGGGCTTCAAGCAAATATGCATTTAGCATTAAATACTGACGGAACCTTTAATGCTGCGGGCAGTGTACTTCCAACAGGTAATGTAAATATTGGTGTACCAACACAAACGGCAGCAACTGTTAATATTGATATGGATTTTACGAATACAAAACAAGTGGCAGGAACTAGCACTGTTGCTTATGAAAAAACTGGTTATGCTGCAGGAACATTAGAT
Source organism: Negativicutes bacterium (assembly GCA_018052945.1). Lineage (NCBI taxonomy): Bacteria > Bacillati > Bacillota > Negativicutes > Negativicutes bacterium. Next base: position 1,647 of record JAGPMH010000019.1, read on the forward strand.
AGTGTGAGCTTAAATAAAGCTGGCGAAGTTGTTGGAACTTTTTCCAATGGACAAAATCAAGTTTTGGCACAAGTTGCTTTAGCGGCTTTTAATAATCCAGGTGGTTTAACAAAACTTGGTAGCAATACTTACTCTGTTTCAGCAAACTCTGGTGAACCACAAATCGGCACTGCTGCAACCGGTGGTAGAGGTTCTTTAACACCAGGTGCACTTGAAATGTCGAATGTAGACTTATCACAACAATTTTCGGATATGATTGTAACACAACGTGGGTTCCAATCTAATTCAAAAATTATAACTGTATCTGATGAAATGTTAGAAACTTTGGTTAATATGAAACGTTAATAATTAGTAGATGATATAAGAAGGGGGTACAATCCCCCTTCTTAAAGAAAATAAGAGGTGTAATATGATAAAGATTACTAAATTTAATACTAATGATAAAGAATTGGTATTAAACGCTGAGTTGATAGAAACGATAGAAGAGACACCTGATACTGTGATTACGTTGCTAAATGGTAAAAAATTAATAGTAGAAGAAAGTATGGATGACATTGTAAGAAAGGTAATGGATTATCGTAGAGCTCTTGGTAGAGGTCTGCGTTGATTTGTTATTTAAAATAGATTTTAGGTAGTTACTGTAATACAAGGAGGTATAATTGTGGCTGAAGAAGAAAAAAGTGGTAAAAAGTTTCCGTTGCTGTTAGTGGTAGGACTGATAGTAGCAGGTCTTGTTTTAGCCGGTGGAGTATCATATTTTATAGCAATGCATGTTATGAATAAAAATGCTGCACAGACAGAACATAGAGATCCGGGAGTATTTGTTAAGCTAGGCGATCCTAAAGAAGGCTTAATTGTTAATGTCGGTGGTGTTAATACCGGTCGTTATCTTAAAATTGGGGTTGTGTTAGAATTAAGCCCTGATAGTGTTGGTAAAGATGGTAAAATTGCTCCGGCTAATGAGACTAAAATTTTAGACGCAGTACTACAAGTATTACGTGCTAAAAAAGCGGAAGATTTTGACCCTAGCAAACAAGGTGCTTTAAAAATTAACATAAAAGAAGAAGTTAATAAAGCATTTGGTAAGGATTGTGTTTATGAGGTTTACATTACGACATTTGTGTTACAGTAATTTAGTTAATAATAATTTTGGTTTAAAGGAGGGGAAATCCTTTGTCAGGGGCTGATGTTTTATCACAATCAGAAATAGATCAGCTTTTATCAGCGCTATCAACCGGGGTTGTTTCAGCGGAAGAGATGAAAGTTGAGGAAAAACAGAAAAAAGTCAAGGTTTATGATTTTAAACGCCCTGATAAATTTTCTAAAGATCAGATTCGTACTTTATATATGCTACATGAAAATTTTGCCCGCCTTTTAAACACTTATTTATCAACTAATCTACGAACTTTAGTAAATATTAGTGTTGCTTCGGTAGAGCAATTGGCATATGAAGAGTTTATAAGGTCATTGTCAAATCCCAGTGTAATTGGTATTTTTAATATGTCTCCATTGAAAGGTAATGTTATCTTTGAAATTAATCCTAATATTGCCTTTTCAATTATTGATAGGTTATTTGGAGGCGAAGGTACAGTTATTAATAAAATAAGAACTTTGACTGATATAGAAGAAACTATTATTAGAAAAGTTATCACCAAGTCTTTAGACAATTTGCAAGAAGCTTGGAGGCATGTGGTCAATACAGAACCTCGTTTGGAGGTTATTGAAACGAATCCGCAATTTACACAAATTGTACCGCCTAATGATATGGTTGTTATTGTTACGTTACAAACTCAAATTGGGCAGGTGGAAGGCTTAATAAATATTTGTATACCATATTTGGTATTAGAACCAATAATGTCAAAATTAACAACGACGTTTTGGGTAGCATCCTCTATCGCTAAACAAGCTCATCCGGAACAGGTTGATATTTTAGAGAAAAAAATCAAAAAGACTTATGTTCCGTTAGCAGTAGAATTAGGTACTATTAATTTGTCGGTTCGAGAGTTGTTAAGTCTTAATATAAACGATGTTTTAAAACTGGATACAACAGTTGGCAGTGAACTTAAGGTTATTGTAGGAAGAAAAGCTAAGTTTTTATGCCATCCGGGTACTGCGAATAAAAAAGTTGCAGTGCAAATATCTGGCGTAAATATAGAAGGAGATGATGAAGATGAATGACGGCTTTCTTTCGCAAGAAGAGATAGATGCTTTGTTAAAGGGTGGCGGAGATAGTGCTACACCAGAACCGGTAGCAGCAGAGTTATCGGAGATGGAACAAGATGCCCTAGGGGAAATAGGAAATATTTCAATGGGAAGTGCTGCGACAACTTTGTCTGTTTTATTGGGACGGAGGGTTTCAATAACAACTCCTAAAGTTGAAGTTATCACTTTTGAAAATATAAAAAATAATTATCCGCTTCCATATTTGATTATTGAAGTTGGTTATACCCAAGGAATTAAAGGAAATAATATTTTAGCAATCAGAGAACAAGATTCTTTGATTATTGCTGATTTGATGATGGGTGGAGATGGCACTAATCCGTCGGTAGAATTAAATGAACTGTCGATGAGTGCTGTCGGTGAAGCAATGAATCAAATGATGGGTTCGGTAGCGACATCAATGTCGACAATGTTTAATAAAATGGTTGATATTTCACCACCGGTAGTAAATTTGATTGACTTATCAAATACAAATAATCTGGAAAATCTTGCTACTGCAGACGGTGACTTGCTGGTTAAAATCGCATTTAGAATGGAAGTTGAAGGCTTAATTGATAGTGAAATAATGCAAATTTTACCGGTTGATATATCAAAAGAGATGGTGGATAGTTTGATGAACTCAGCACAAGACTCAACACCACCACCACCACAGGATTTGGCACCACAGGTTCAACAAGCTCCCCCTGTACAAGCCCCACAGGCAGTACAATATGCACAACAACCGCAAATGCAACAAGCTCAGCCGGTAATGATGCAACAACCTGTACAACAACAATATATGCAAAATCCTAATGTTGTTAATGTCCCTGTACAACCGGTGCAATTTGCACCGTTAACACCACTAGGGGTGACAGGTAATGAAGGCAATATTGGTTTAATTATGGATGTTCCGTTGCAGGTAACTGTAGAATTAGGGCGAACTAAGAAATTAATTAGAGATATTTTAGAGTTATCAACCGGCTCTGTGATTGAGCTTGATAAATTAGCAGGTGAACCGGTCGATATATTGGTTAACGGAAAATTGTTGGCCAAAGGTGAAGTTGTTGTAATTGATGAAAATTTTGGAGTAAGAATTACAGATATAATTAGTGCACTGGAAAGAGCAAGTACAATACAGTAAATAAAAACTTTTTATAAGGGAGAGATTGATATGGCAATTAGAGTTTTAGTTGTTGATGATGCGGCGTTCATGAGAATGATGGTTAAGGATATTTTATCAAAAAATGGTTACGATGTAGTGGGAGAAGCGGAAAATGGTTTAAAAGCTGTAGAAAAATATCAAGAGTTAAAACCTGATTTAACGACAATGGATATAACTATGCCAGAAATGGATGGAATTACAGCAGTTAAAGAAATAAAAAAAGTTGACCCTAATGCAAAGATTATAATGTGTAGTGCGATGGGACAACAAGCAATGGTTATTGAGGCAATTCAAGCCGGTGCTCGTGATTTTATTGTTAAGCCATTCCAACCTGATAGAGTGTTAGAGGCTGTTAGAAAAGCTGTTGGTTAAAATGTTACAAAAAAATAAAACTATTATTATAGTTGTGTTGTTGCTATGTGTTAGTGCTTTCTTTTGGGGGAATGCTTTTGCTCAAGAGCAAGCTAATAATGTTAAAAACGGTTACTTAACTTACCAAGAACCGGCAACAACACAATCTTCTTGGTTATCAACCATATCATATATGATTAGCTTATTGTTTGTCTTTGCGCTAATTGCAGGGTTAGCTTATTTTACTTCTAAATTTTTAGGTAATAAACTTTCGTTTCGTGGACAAAATAAATCCACTAAAATCCTCGAAACATTACCGCTAGGACCGAATAAGTGTATATATGTGGTTGAAATAGCCGGTAGTGTTATGCTGATAGGGGTAACTGATAAAGAGATAAATTTGATTAAAGAAATAACTGATGAAATGGAAATTGAAAAATTAAGAGTTAATGCGATAAATTCAGAGATTGAATTTGATTTTAATAATATTTTTCATAAACAGATTAATTCTTTAGAAAGTATTTCTAAGCGGTTTCCATCGTTACTTAATAAGCGAAATAAAAATTTTTGAGGTTAATGTATGAGAAGAGGTAAAACAAGTGTTTAAACAACAAAATGTTGTTTTGTTATTGGTGCTGGCGTTACTATTAATTCCGGTAACTGGTTTGGCGGCACCATTAATTCCCAATATAAACATTGATGTTGGTACTGCTACTAATCCGCAAGAGGTATCAACTTCATTGCAAATTTTGGCACTGATGACGATTTTATCGTTAGCGCCGGCAATTTTGATAATGACTACTTCGTTTATTAGAATAATAGTGGTATTATCCTTTTTAAGAAGTGCCTTGGCAACACAACAGATGCCACCAAATCAAGTTATTGTTGGTTTAGCCTTATTTTTAACGTTTTTTGTAATGTCACCATATTTGCAACAAGCTAATGAAAAAGGGTTACAGCCATATTTAAATGGAACAATAACGCAAGAAAGAGCAATTGATGAAACGGTAAAACCAATTCGAGAATTTATGTTTAAGCAAACTCGAGAAAGTGATTTGGCGTTATTTGTTAATCTGTCACAGGCTCCACAGCCCGATACGCCGGAGGATGTTTCTACGCTGACTTTAGTCCCGGCGTTTGTTATTAGTGAATTAAAAACAGCGTTTCAAATTGGCTTTATGATTTATATTCCGTTTATTGTTATTGATATGATTGTCGCCAGTACCTTGATGTCAATGGGGATGATGATGTTACCGCCGGTTATGATATCCTTACCATTTAAAATATTATTATTTGTAATGGTGGATGGTTGGCACTTAATCATTAGATCGTTGATAGTTAGTTTTAAATAGGAGCTGTTGTTATGTCTAGTGATTTAGTAGTACAAATGGCCCGAGAAGCATTATTCATGGTTATGTTGATTTCAGCACCAATGCTAGGCTTGGGGATGTTGGTGGGGATTTTAGTTAGTGTTTTCCAAGCTACAACTCAAATTCAAGAGCAAACTTTAGCATTTATTCCTAAAATTGTGGCAGTGTTTGTGGCAATTTTGATTTTTGGTCCATGGATGTTAAGGTTATTGACAGATTATATTAGAGAGTTATTTGTGAATTTACCTAGCTTAATTGGTTAAAGGCGGAACTGTTTTGGACTTATATGATATTTTACAAAATCACATAGGGATTTTCTTATTAATTTTAACTAGAGTTAGCGGAATTTTTATAATGGCTCCTTTTTTTGGTAGTAAAAATACTCCTGCCAAAATCAGAGCAGCCTTAAGTTTAGCGATTACTCTAGTTTTATTTCCGACAATTATGGCTAGTGGAATGAAGGTTGCTTTACCAATGACGTTGTTAGGTTATGTTGTAGCTGTGGCCTCGGAGTTATTTGTTGGTTGGGTAATAGGTTTTGTAGCTTATTTAACCTTTGCAGCAATTTTGATGGCAGGACAATTGTTAGATATGCAGGTTGGCTTTGGGGTTGTCAATGTTTTGGATCCGACTTCTGGACAGCAAGTTCCGTTGATTGGTAGTTTTAAATATAACTTGGCGTTATTAATTTTTTTGGTTACCAACAGCCATTATATTGTTTTGACGGCCTTAGTTGATAGTTTTACTATAATTCCAATTATCGGCATGCACTTAACAACGGCCCTCACTGATTTAATGATTGCGATGACTTGGGGGACATTTACTATCGCTATAAAGATTAGCATTCCGATAATTTTTGCAATTATCCTGATGGATGTTGCATTGGGAATTTTGGCAAGAACTATGCCTCAAATGAATATTTTCGTTGTTGGAGTGCCGGCCAAAATTTTTGTCGGCCTTTTTGTGCTATCTGTGACTTTACCGTTTTATATCTTGTTTTTGGATGTGGCTTTTCATGAAATGTATACCAACTTATATAACTTATTACGAACCTTATCATAAAAAGATAGTAGAGCCTCTCTTTGAATTTGATTTACAATGCTTTAATGGTGAAAAAACAGAAGAGGCTACGCCCAAAAAACGACAAGATGCTAAAAATAAGGGGCAGGTAAGTCGCAGTAATGAAATTAGTTCAACTTTTATTATTTTGATTGCCTTTTTAGCACTTAAGATTTTAGGACAGCATATTTATGATGAAATAAGTAATTTTACAATACATATATTCACTAATATTCCGCAAGAAGGTTTTACAGCTGATATTATGGGTGAATTGTTTATTAATATTATGTTGGTATTAGTTAAGACAGCCTTACCGATAATGTTGGCAATTACAGCAACAGGATTAATCATAAATTATTTTCAAGTTGGATTTTTGTTTACTTTTGAACCGATTATGCCAAGCTTAAGTAAGCTTGACCCAATAGAAGGCTTCAAGAGGATGTTTTCTAAAAGATCGTTAGTAGAGCTTATTAAGTCGATTATAAAAATAGTTGTTATTGGGTATTTTATTGTTTTATTTTTGCGTGAAGAATCAATGCATTTACCGAAGCTAATGGGGCTTGGATTAATGGATGCAATGCATTTGCTAGCAAGTTTAATTTTTACAATGGTTTTTAAAATAACGGCTGTGATGATGATTTTATCAATATTAGATTATTATTATCAAAAATGGGAACATGGTGAAAGCCTAAAAATGAGTAAGCAAGAGGTTAAAGAAGAATATAAACAATCAGAAGGTAATCCGCAGATTAAGGGAAAAATAAAAGAACGACAACGAGCTATGGCAATGCAACGGATGATGAAAGAAATTCCTAAAGCAGATGTAGTAATAACAAATCCGACGCATTTTGCGGTAGCAATAAAGTATGAAAAAGGAATGGCTGCTCCAATTGTAGTAGCAAAAGGGCAAGATTTAATTGCCAAACGAATTAGAGAAATTGCTCAAGAAGCAAAGGTTACTATTGTTGAAAATAAACCTTTAGCAAGAGCTTTATATAGCAGTACAGAAATTGGTGATATAATTCCGCCGGAATTGTATAAATCTGTTGCAGAAGTATTGGCACATGTTTATAAGATCAAGAAGAAACTTTCATAATAGCAGTATAAGGAGCGAAAAGTTTTGGCAAATCAAGCATCTTCTCCCGTTGGGATATTAAGTAAATACAGCGATATTTTGGTTGCCATTGCCATAATTACAATTGTAATTATGATGATTATACCGTTGCCAACTATTTTATTGGATTTGTTGTTATGCTTAAACATTACGATGGCGCTAGTTATTGTAATGGTTACAATTTATAATGTTGAGCCGTTAGACTTTTCGGTTTTTCCATCATTATTATTGGTAGCGACGTTATTTAGATTGGCGTTAAATGTATCTTCCACAAGACTTATTTTATTGGAAGGGTATGCCGGAGAAGTTATCATGTCGTTTGGTAATTTTGTTGTCGGTGGTAACGCCGTTGTTGGTTTTATCGTGTTTATAATTTTAGTTATCATTCAGTTTATTGTAATTACCAAAGGTGCTGAGCGTGTAGCTGAAGTTGCAGCTAGATTTACCTTGGATGCAATGCCTGGTAAGCAAATGAGTATTGATGCTGATTTGAATTCAGGAATGATTACTGATGAAGAAGCTCGTACCAGAAGACGCAATATTCAACGTGAGGCTGATTTTTATGGAGCGATGGATGGTGCCAGTAAGTTCGTAAAAGGGGATGCCATTGCGGCAATCATTATTATTATTATTAATATTCTCGGTGGCTTTGTTATCGGGATGGTTCAACGAAATCTCGATGCAGCTACGGCATTACAAACTTATACTTTATTGACAGTGGGTGAGGGTTTGGTAAATCAGATCCCAGCATTGTTAATATCAACAGCTACGGGAATAATTGTTACAAGAGCGGCTTCTGAAACAAATTTAGGAGTTGATATTCATAATCAGCTGTTTAGTAATCAAAGAATATTTTTTATTGCAACAGGGGTTTTAACTTTATTAGCAGTTGTTCCGGGGTTGCCGGGTATTCCGTTTATGGTTTTAGCAATTATTACTTTTATTATTGGGAACAGTTTGAGAAAATCAGTTAAAGATACCGGAGAAATTTCGGCAGCACAACAAGAAGAAAAAGAAAAAGAAGAAATTCGTAAACCGGAGAACATAATTTCTTTGTTGCAGGTTGACCCGATGGAACTAGAAATAGGTTATAGTTTAATTCCATTAGTTGACACCGGACAAGGTGGGGATTTACTGGAGCGGATTGTCATGATTCGTCGACAATGCGCCTTGGAGATGGGGCTAGTTGTCCCAACTATTAGAATTAGGGATAATATTCAAATCAAGCCTAATTCATATATTGTGAAGTTAAGAGGAATTGAAATTGCACGTGGCGAACTATTATTAGATCATTATTTAGCAATGAATGCTGGAACGGCTTATGAAGAAATTTCTGGAATAGATACAATTGAACCGGCCTTTGGATTGCCGGCGTTATGGATTACGGAAGCAGAGCGTGAACACGCTGAATTGGCAGGTTATACTGTAGTTGATGCAGTGTCGGTATTGGCAACACATTTAACTGAGGTTATTAAAGGACACGCTGCTGAAATATTAGGTCGACAAGAAACACAAAACTTGGTTGACAATGTTAAGCAAAGCAATGCTGCGGTTGTCGATGAGTTGGTGCCGGAATTATTGACTGTCGGTGAAATTCAAAAAGTGTTGGCAAACTTACTAAAAGAAAATATCTCTATTCGTGATATGGCTAGTATAATGGAAGTTCTGGCTGATTATGCAAGGCTTACTAAAGACACTGAAATTTTAACAGAGTATGTTCGACATGCCTTGGCGCGACAAATTTCACGGCAATATGCACAAAATAATATTATTCATTGCGTTAGTTTAGATCCGGTGGCTGAAAGTTTAATTGCCAATAATATTCAGCGGACAGAAGCTGGCTCATATGTTAGCTTGGACCCTAATAATATGCAGAAACTTTTAAATGGTTTAAATGTTGAACTTAAAAAGATGACAGATGTAGGTTATTTACCGATTATTATAACAAGTCCAAATATTAGATTATATTTCAAAAAATTAATAGAGCGCAGTGCAGCTGGAATTGTTGTACTATCGCATGCTGAAATTGAATCAAATACTGAATTAAAAGTACTAGGGGTGGTGAGAATCTAGATGAAGTTTAAAGTTTTCACAGCAAATACTATTCAAGAAGCGATGGCACAAGTGAAAAGTGAGTTAGGGATGGATGCTGTTATCCTTCATACTCGAAGATTTAATAAAGGTGGTATTTTTGGCTATTTGGGCAAAGAAATGGTCGAAGTAATGGCTGCTATTGATGATAAACAGCAAGAAAAAGTCAAGCTACCAAAAGAAGAGTTTAAAGAGCTATTAACAGAAAAAGCTAAGATTGTTGAAACTACACCACCACCGGTAGTAGCACCGCCAATACCGGTGCCTATTCAAGAAAAAACTAATCCCAACAATGAAAATCCAGAGAAAATAAATTTCATTCCGCAACAGGTTTCGGTTAAAGCTTATCGTGAAAATAAAGAATCAAAAGAACAAGATAAAAAGATAAAAGAACTGGAACTAGAGTTAACTAACATGAAAAAAATGTTAGAGCAGGTAATTAATGAAGTTCCGCAGAATAATATAGATAAAGTTTCTTTATTTCAAGCGTTAATAGATAATGAAGTTGATGATAAAACTGCACAAAAAATTTTAGAAGATATTGTTGAACCGGCAGTATTGGAAGATATAAATCATCCTAAAGCGATTGAATTAGTAGCAAAAGGAGTTTCTAAAACTCTACCGGAGGCAAAAGGAATTAGCTATAAAAAAGGCGAATCTAAGATAGTAGCACTAATTGGGGCTACTGGCGTTGGCAAAACAACGACTATTGCAAAATTAGCAGCCACTTTTGTGTTAAAGAAAAACTGTAAGGTTGCCTTAATTACTGCAGATACATATCGTATTTCTGCGGTTGAACAACTAAAGACCTATGCCGATATAATTGGTATACCAATTGAAATTGTTTATTCTCCGGAGGATTTAAGCAGTGCACTAATCAAACATAGTGATAAAGAGCTAATCTTAGTCGATACAGCTGGGCGAAGCCAACATAATCAATTTCAAATTGCGGAATTACAATCGTTGTTAGAAGTAAACCCCAATATTGAAAAACATCTAGTGCTGAGCTCAACTACTAAGTACAAAGATGCTGCTGATATTATCAGAAAATTTTCAATTTGTTCGCCAAATAAAATTTTATTCACAAAAACAGATGAAACCGGTAGTTTAGGAACGATTGTTAATTTAGCTAATCAATTTTCGTTAACTTTATCTTATTTAACAACGGGTCAAAGTGTACCTGATGATATAATTTTGGCAGAGCCAAAGGAATTAGCTAAGTTGATTTTGAGGAAGTAATTATGGATCAAGCAAAAATGTTGCGTAGACTAGTTGAAGAACGACAAAAAAATGAGAATGGTCCGAAGATAATCGCCATAACGAGTGGAAAAGGTGGCGTTGGTAAAACTAATTTTACCGTTAATTTGGCAATTGCAATGGCGATGTGTGGTAAAAAAATATTAATAATTGATGCCGATCTAGGGATGGCAAATGTTGATGTTATTTTAGGAACTACGCCACAATATAACTTATTGAACTTGCTAGATGATAACTTAAGCTTAGAAGAAATAATGGCGACTGGGCCACATGATATAAAATATATCTCAGGTGGTTCTGGTTTGGAAAAACTGGCCAATTTAAATATTAATGAATTAGAATATATTATTGATAAAATTGATCAATGTGAATATGTTGCAGATTACATTTTTATTGATACTGGTGCTGGTCTTAACAAAAATGTACTGAATTTTATTATTGCGGCTGATGAAGTTATTTTATTAACGACACCAGAACCTACTGCAATTACGGATGCATATGCTATAATGAAAGCATACAGTTATTATTCAAAACAATCCTTAATTGGGGTTGTGGTTAATAGAATTTTTGAAGATAATGAAGAAGAGTTGGTGTTAAGTAAATTAAGTAAAACCGCTGAAAAATTCTTGGATTTATACGTAAAAAAAATAGGTGGCATCTATGAAGATCGTAATTTAATAAAAGCAGTAAAAGCACAACAACCGGTGCTGATGGCATATCCTAATACTATTGCTTCGCGTTGTATAAAAGACATTGCTTACAATATGATTAATGATGTTCAATTAACCAGGTATGGTGGTTTAAGAGGATTTTTGGATAAATTACGCAGAATTTTACGATAATATTAAAGAAAATGGAGGTATAGTATGGCAAATGAAGAAATAGTAAAGTTAGATGATGTAATAAAGATTAATCAACCGTTAGAAATAAGATTGGAATATGATGAAAATAGATATGCCAGTCGTGTTGAAGATATAAAAAACGGCAACTTGATTATTGCTATGCCAATGAAAAAAGGTGAGCCTCTAATTCCTTTAAGTGGAAGTAAATTTGAAGCTAATTTCACCTCAGAGATGGGACATTACAAATTTTCTGCGGTGTACAAGGGCAAGGATTTATATCCAATGCCTGTTTGGATAACTAGTTTTCCAGAAGAAGCAAAAAAAATCCAAAAACGTGAGTTTGTTAGAATTGACTTAATAATGCCGGCGACTATTAGATTTGAAACTGAAGATGAAAAATTTACTGATCCGGTTTATGCCAGAGTAAAAGATATTAGTGGTGGCGGAATCAGGTTAGTATTACATAAAGCACTTAAATTAGGACAAAACATTGAAGTTAGTATTGATTTAGAAGAAGAAGGTGACTTTAAAGTTTTGTGTCAAGTTATCAGAATAGAAAAACCAATTCATGATGAAGATATTTATTGGGTAGGGATGAAATATACGGAGCTTAATGAACGAATGAGAGGGAAGTTGATTAAGTTTATTTTTAAAAAGCAACGAGAAATTATAAAAAACAGAAAGTAATAAAAAGAGGGGATATTATGATAAGAGTTTTAATTGCGGATGATTCTGCATTTATGCGCAAATTATTGTCAGATGTGTTTGAAGAAGACAAAGATTTTGTTGTTGTTGATACAGCGCGTAATGGTCAAGATGCAGTTGAGAAAGTAAAGAGATTAAAGCCGGACTTGGTGACGATGGATGTTGAAATGCCGGTTATGGATGGATTGACTGCTGTTGAAATTATCATGAGAGAAAATCCTTTGCCGATTATTATGGTTAGTAGTTTAACAAGTGTAGGAGCTGATGCAACGATAAAAGCTTTGTCACTAGGGGCAGTAGATTTCATTCAAAAAGTCTCATCGCCGATTTCTAGTGTTTCAGGGATAAAGGAAGAAATTCTTGAAAAATGCAAAGCTGCAGCCGGAGCAAATATTAAAGAACGAAATATTATGAAAACATTTAAAATAGATATGACAATAAAACCAACCGTTAGCAAGAGTTTATTTAAAGAAAAAATTATTGGGATTGGTACTTCAACTGGAGGTCCAAGAGCACTGCAGGAAATTATAACAAATTTGCCGGGTGATTTACCGTGTGGAGTTGTTATTGTCCAACATATGCCACCAGGATTTACCAAATCATTAGCTGCTAGATTAGACTCTTTGACGGAATTAAAAGTTAAAGAAGCGGAAGATAATGATGTAATTGAAGCTGGTAAAGTGTTTATTGCTCCCGGTGATTATCATATGACAGTAGAAGAGAGAAATAACCAAAGGGTGATTAAACTAAATCAAAGTCCGCCATTATCAAGTCATCGACCAGCGGTTGATGTTTTATTTGAATCACTTGCCAAATATGGTGATAAAGTTATTGCTGCAATCTTAACAGGAATGGGCAGTGATGGTGCTAAAGGAATTAAGCTGATAAGAGAAGCCGGTGGTAGAACATTAGCTGAAGATAAATCAACAGCAGTTGTTTATGGTATGCCAAAGGTTGCAGTGGAATTAGGTGGTATTGATGAGGTATTACCAATTGAAGCGGTAGCAGGAGAGCTTTCAAGGTTAGCTAAAAAATAGTATAAGCAAAAGAGAGGGATTGCAAATGGACACAAATCAATATATGGTTATGTTTTTAGAAGAGTCTCGTGAACATTTACAAACGTTAAATAGTTGCTTGTTGGATTTAGAACATAATCCGGAAAATCTGTCAGTACTAAATGAAATTTTCCGTAGTGCTCATACTATTAAAGGTATGTCTGCGACAATGGGCTTTACTAAAATTGCAGAGTTAACACATGAAATGGAAAATGTTTTAGATTTACTACGAAAAAATCAGTTGGAACCTAGCGAAGATATTGTTGATACTATTTTTAAATGTGTTGATACATTAGAACAAATGGTGGAAAGTGTAGCGAGTGGGGCCGATATTGATATTGATGTATCTGATTTAATTGCTAAGTTGTTAAGTATTGCCAAAGGTGATGTTGTTGCAGAAACTACAGCTAAAACTGTTGCAACAAAAGAAACAGTAGCTGAAACTTCAACTAGTGGTAAATCTCAAATGGACTTAAGTGACATGGAAGTCTCTATTATTGCTAATGCCCAAAAAGATGGTTTGCAAACATTAGAAATAAAAGTTAGTTTAACAGATTCATGTGTTTTGAAATCAGCTCGAGCTTATATGGTTATGAATAATTTAGATGAGTTGGGTGAGGTAATAAAAGCTATTCCATCCACCGATGATTTAGAACAAGAAAAATTTGAAAAATCATTTCAGGTTCTGGTTGTAACTGATGAAGAAGTGGCTAGAGTCGAAAGTTCATTAATGTCAATTTCCGAGGTTGAGACAGTGGAGATTGTGGTTATTGACGCACAAAATCAAATTTCTAAGGAACAAGAAATCAAAGAAGTCGCGGTCAAAGTTGAGCAAGTTAGTACGGATGAGAAAAAAGAAATAAAAGCTGAACCTAATAAAAATAATGTACAAGCTAATAATGTCGATAAAAAAATTAAAAGTGGTCAATCGGTAAGGGTTGATATTGATAAACTAGATTCGTTGTTAAATTTAGTGGGTGAATTGGTCATCAATAAAACTAGATTAGAACAAATTGGTATTACGCATCGTTTAACGGAATTAGTGGAAACGATAGAACAAATGGATAGAGTTACTACTGATTTACAAAGTGTTGTAATGAAAGTAAGAATGGTGCCGGTCGGTCAAGTTTTTAATAGATTCCCGAGAATGGTTCGTGATTTATCACGAGATTTGGAAAAAGAAATTAATTTAATCATCGAAGGTGAAGAAACGGAACTTGATAGAACTGTTATTGATGAAATTGGCGATCCGTTAGTGCACTTGTTAAGAAATTCAATAGATCATGGGATTGAATTACCGGAAGAACGTAGAGCTAAAGGAAAAAGTTCGATTGGTGAAGTTCGCTTAATTGCCAGACATGAAGGAAATAATGTCATAATAATGGTCGAAGATGATGGTAAAGGTATAAACGCTGAAGTTATCAAGAGAAAGGCAGTCCAAAAAGGCTTGATTTCTCAAGCTGAAGCCGACAAGATGGATAATAACGAAGCGGTTAAGTTAGTATTTTTACCGGGCTTTTCAACAGCGGAAGTTGTTACTGACGTTTCAGGTCGAGGCGTTGGGATGGATGCTGTTAAAAACAAAATCGAATCACTGGGCGGTTTAGTTGATGTTGAAACTAAACTGGACGAGGGTAGCAAATTTAAAATTAGATTGCCATTAACATTGGCGATTATTCAAGCTTTATTGATAAAAGTTCAAGAAGAAATTTATGCTATTCCATTAGGTTCAATTGATAGTACTATTAATATCGGTTCTGAAGATATTAAAACTGTTCAAAATCAAGAAGTAATATTACTGCGTGGACAAATTATTCCTATTATCAGATTGGCAAACTTACTAAATGTTCCACAACAAGTAGCGACAAATAGTAAGGACTTATTTGTTGTAATTGTTCATATGGGAGATCAAAAAGCAGGAATAATTGTTGATAACTTAATTGGTCAGCAAGAAATTGTTATTAAAACGTTAGGTAAACTATTAGCAGGAATAAAAGTTATTGCTGGTGCAACTATTTTAGGAAATGGTCAAGTTGCGTTAATTCTAGATGTTGGAACTTTAATGAATAATCGATAAAAGGGGGTAATGATGGTGGAGGAAAGAGAATATTCTAATAATGAAGAGCAACTAGTGGTCTTTAAGCTTGGACGCGAAGAGTATGGTGTAAGTATTCTAAATGTTCAAGAAATTAAGCGTATTACTGAAATAACCAGAGTGCCATATACTCCTGAATTTATTAAAGGTGTTATGAATTTACGCGGCAGTGTATTACCGGTTATAGATACGAAAAAAAGACTGGGTATAGAAAATGAAGAATATACTGAGGATACGAGAATTATTATCTTAAAAGTTGATGAAGTTTCAATTGGGATGATTGTAGATGCGGTATCAGAGGTTATAGCAATACCACAAGATAAAATAGAGCCACCGGAATCGGTTGTTGCTAGATATGAACATAGCTTTATTAGTGGTGTAGGAAATTTGGAGAATAGATTAATAATTTTACTGGACCTAGTGGAAATGATAGGAATTGGAACGGAAGCAAAATAAGGTAATTGTACCGAAAAAGAGGTGTGCCACTTGACAGAAGAATTTTTGAATTTATCTAATATGCAGTTGGATGCGTTAAAAGAAATAGGAAATGTTGGTGCCGGAAACTCAGCTACGGCATTATCTCAGATTATCAATCGCAAAATTGATATGACTGTACCACAGGTCTCAATTATGCCGTTAGGTGATGTTCCTGATGTTGTTGGTGGATCTGATGCGATGGTTGTTGGCGTGTTTTTGAGAGTTTATGGTTTGGCACCGGGAAGTATTTTATTCTTGCTACCACGAGATAGTGCTTTTGCGTTGATTGATATGTTAATGGGGCGCGAAAAAGGTACTACTCAGGAGCTTGATTTTATGGATGAATCAGCACTGATGGAGATTGGGAATATTTTAGCTGGTGCGTACCTTAATGCATTATCGCATTTTACAAAATTAACATTATTGCCATCAATACCTGCTTTAGCTCTTGATATGGCCGGAGCAATTTTAAGCGTAGTATTAGTGCAATTAGGACAAATGGGGGATCACGCATTGGTAATAGAGACTGAATTTGATGCGGAGATGGATGGAGTTAAAGGACATTTTTTCCTTATTCCTGACCCTGGGTCATTAAATACGATATTGGCCGCAATAGGGGTGAGATAATATGTCGGAGTTAATTCGTGTTGGAATGGCGGATTATAAAACAGGAACTTACCCTAATTCATTGATAAGTTATGGCTTAGGTTCATGCATTGGTATTGCTTTGTTTGACCCTATTACTAAGGTCGGAGGGCTTGCACATATTATGTTGCCGGACAGCACACAAGCGCGGACAAGTGAAAATCCGGCGAAATTTGCTGATACCGCGATACCACTGATGTTACAAGAAATGATTAGGTTAGGTGCTGTTAGAACAAGAGTTGTAGCAAAAATTGCTGGTGGTGCACAAATGTTTAAGTTTGCCAATGCGACTGATATTATGAGAGTTGGCGAGCGCAATGCGGAAGCTACAATAAAAACTTTAAAAGAACTGGATATTAGAATAATAGCTAGTGATACCGGTGGTAACTATGGTCGTACGGTTGAATTAAAATTAGATACCGGAATTTATAAAATTAAAACTATTGATAAAGGCCAAAAAGAATTGTAAGCCTGGGAGGAAAATGTGGTTAAGTTGTGGTTGATTATTGGATTAACTGTTTTTGTTGGAATTGTAACGGCGATATTAGGATTAATGAATGAAGCAAGATTTGTTGTAATTTTAGGAAGAATGTTAGGTGCAATGCTTTTTGTAGGGATTTTAACTTATCTATTAATATTTTTCTTTCAAACAACATATCTAAAAGTTATAAAAAATTTTATAGAAGCAAATGATACTCCCAAAACAGATAAAACAATTGATGCTGAACAGGCTATTGAAGGTGAAGATTTATCATCGGAACAAAATCAGCCGGAGCAAGCAACTTTTGAACCGTTTACTCCTGATAACTTTACAAAAGTTTCTCCGCCTACAGAATAATTGCTATGTGTGGAGGTTAGGTTATGTCTAAAAAAGCTTATTCAGATAGTGAATTAGAAAATTTATGGTTGATATATCGCGAAACTAGAAGTCCTGAAATTAGAGAAGAAATAGTTCATATTTATTTAGATTTGGTAAATATTGTTGCCGGAAGATTAGCGATAAGTCTGCCTAGTTATATTGAAAAAGATGAACTTATTAGTTGTGGCTTTTTTGGACTGTTAGATGCGATAGAACGATATGAACCGTCACGGGGCAATAAGTTTGAAACTTATGCTAGCCTTCGAATTAGGGGTTCAATTATTGATTCCCTTAGGTCGAAGGATTGGTTGCCGACATCTTTACGGCAAAAGATAAAAAAATATGAGAAAACTGTTGCTGAGTTGGAAAATTCTTTAGGGCGTAGTGCTAAAGATGAAGAAATTGCTGAAAAATTGGAAATTTCTCTAGATGACTTAGCAGAGTTGTTAAGTAAAATAAATGTATCGACTGTGATTCCGTTAGAGGAATATATGAAAACAGAGGTAGCAAATACTGCTCAGAATAATCCTTTTGAGAATATTGAGCTAGAAGAAGCAAAGCAGACTTTAGCTAAAGCTATAAATATTTTACCGGACAAGGAAAAAATGGTAGTTACTCTTTATTATTATGAGGAACTTACCTTAAAAGAAATTAGTTTAATTTTAAAATTATCTGAGGCGAGAGTATCGCAATTACATACAAAATCTGTTATTAGATTAAAAGGTGCGTTAGCAAATAAAACAATATAATATTAATAGATAGAGAAAAGATTATTTCAGGGAGGTTCTATAAGTCATGGATGCTGTAGAAAAAAAGGAAGAATTTTCAATTGACTATAATGATAAAGGAGTTTTTTTGTTAGTATATTCAACTGAAGATAGTTCAGCTGATCTTTTAGATTTAGTTTTAAAAGAGTTGACGAGCAAAGAAATAACTGAATATGATCTTGAAGCGATAAACTCAGCGATTGAGGAAAAAACTAATAAACCAATAAAAATTGCAGAAATGCCAACGGTGGAGGAAGTTTTATTAGTTCCACCGAAAATTACAGTTTCAATGACTAGAGATAGAATGGAAGCTAATATTCAGATTGCTAAGGATAAAAATACCTTAGAACCGACTTATGAAATGGTTATGGAAGCTATTAATAATAGTAATGTTACTTATGGAATTGATGAAGAAGCTATTAAAGCAGCGTTGCGAGTTTCTAGTACTGACTTTTTATTTGCAAAAGGAACAAAAGCAATTCCAGGTGAAAATGCTTATATTGTGCAACATGTTGAGATTAAAGATCATGGAAAACCTGCAGAATTAGAGCATGGTAAAGTTGATTATAAAAATTTAAATTTGTTTACGGTTGTTGATACTGGAACGGTACTTGCAGAACGAGTTCCTTTTACAAATGGAATTGAGGGAACTGATGTGTTAGGCAATACCTTACCGCCTAAACCTGGTAAGCAGGTAATGTTACCGTTAGGCAAAAATACTAAAGCGCTAGGTGAAAATACTGTTGTTGCATCTATTGCCGGACAAGTAATTTTAGAAAATGGTAAGCTTAGTGTTGTTCCTACTATTGAAATTAAAGGTGATGTAGACTTATCTACCGGGAATATCGATTTTGTTGGTAGTGTTGTAGTTAGAGGCAGTGTTCAAGCTGGCTTTACCATAAAAGCTGAAGGTGATGTTGAGGTCTATGGAACAATCAGTGGTGGAACGGTTGAAGCTGATAATATTGTTGTTAAAGCAGGAATTCAAGGGATGCATCGCGGACAAATTAAAGCTAAGGGTAATATAACTTCAAGCTTTGTGGAAAATGCCGTTGTTAGTGCTGGAAAAGATGCCGTTATCGGTGAAGCAGTGCTACATTCTAATGTCAGTGCCGGAAAAAGAGTGTTAGTCCAAGGGCGCAAGGGTACTATCGCCGGTGGGGTGGTAACAGCCGGTGAAGAAATTGTGGCTAAGGTTGTCGGCACTCAAATGAACACAACTACAAAGTTAGAAGTTGGGATAAATCCGATGTTGCGAGAAGAATATCAAGTCGTTCGCAAAGAATTAGCAAAGGCTGAAACAGATTTAGATCAAGTGCAAAAATCATTAATCTTTTTAAAATCGCAAAATATTGATGATTTATCACAAGAGAAGAAAGAAGTATTATTAAAGTTGACAAAAGCACAATTTCCTTTGTCAGCAAAAGTTGAATCATTACGCAAAAAAATTATTGATATTGAGCAAAGCTTTGAGGATTTAAAAACCGGGAGAATTAGAGTGTCTGATGTAATTTATCCTGGGGTAAAAATTGTTATTGGTTCTGTCCTTAAAAATATTAGGGAAGAACAAAAATATGTTAGCTTTTATGAAGAAGATGGAGATATTAAAACCGGTACCTTCTAAATATAATAAAGTAAAAGTTGGTGATAAGTATGAATATTACGCCGATGGATTTACAAGTATTAATACCGAAAGCCACAGAGGTTGGCAGAAATCAGCAAATAAATGATCAACAATTAACCAATAGCCAGGGAATTGTAACTGAAGATTTTAAAAAAATGACACAACACAAGCAAAAACAAGTTGAAGATATGAATAAATCTAAGGGTAATGTCATTAAAGATGGGCAAGAAAGAAATAAAAATAAGCAACAAAGCTCATCTAAAGGGCAGTTACAAGAAGATGAAGAAAATGAAGTTGATACTGTTAAATTTGCTGTTGATAGTAATAGAGGGAAGCATATCGATATTAGAACATAGTAGGTTCTAGGAGATTATTATTATGGAAATTTTTTGGCTGTTATTGATAGCAGCTATTGGCTTTTTTATATATACCGTAAAAAAAGAGCGCAAGTATGAATTACAACAAAAACAATATGATGGATCAACACAACAATTACAAAAAAAGCTAGAAGAGGCTGCTGATAATATTGTTGCAATGATTGATGAACGTAATGACCAGTTAGCGTTTTTAATAGTAGAAGCTGATGCAAAAATATCTCAGCTTGAAGAAAAAATATTGCAATTTTCAAAATTAAGTGAAACTGAGTTAGTGCATCCAACAGTTCAGGAAGAGATGCTGTTACCAACAATAGAAAGCACTGAAAGTGATGAAAGTGATGAAAGTGATGAAGATTTTTTATCGGGCAAAGGACAAAAAGAGCAAGTTTTGTTATTGCGGTCACGAGGTGAGACCATTAATGAAATCGTTAAAAAAGTTGGATTAGAAGAAACAGCAGTAAAATTAATAATAGAAATGAACAAATAACAAGAATAAATATTGTATTTATTCTTGTTATATTTATGTTGATATGATATAATACTTACGGTGTAAAAAAACGCACGTTTTCTAATTTTGTACTGTGCCTATAAGGTTAAAACAAAAAATGCGGAAAACGGAGGAAAAAAAACAGGAGGTGCACACACCATGGCAGTAATTTCAATGAAACAGCTTTTAGAAGCAGGTGTTCATTTTGGACACCAAACAAGAAGATGGAACCCGAAAATGGCTCCATACATTTTCACTGAGCGTAACGGTATTTATATTATCGATTTACAAAAAACAGTGAAAAAAGTTGATGAAGCGTACAACTTTTTACGTGATGTAGCAGAATCAGGAGAAACCATTTTATTTGTTGGTACTAAAAAACAAGCTCAAGAAGCAGTAAAAGATGAAGCTATCAGATCTGGTATGTTTTATGTAAATGAAAGATGGTTAGGCGGTATGCTAACTAACTTCCAAACAATTCAAAAACGTATTAAACGTTTATGCGAATTAGAAGAAATGGAAGAAAACGGAACATTCGAAGTTCTTGGCAAAAAAGAAGTGCTTTCACTTCGTCATGAGATGGAAAGATTGCAAAAATTCTTAGGTGGTATTAAAACTATGAATAAACTTCCAGGAGCTTTATTTATTATTGATCCACGCAAAGAAAGAATTGCAGTAGCAGAAGCTCATAAATTAGGAATTCCAATTGTAGCAACTGTTGATACAAATTGTGATCCTGATGAAATCGACTATGTAATTCCAAGTAATGATGATGCTATTAGAGCGGTAAAATTACTTACTGCAAGAATGGCTGATGCTGTTATTGAAGGTCGTCAAGGTGAGCAACTTTCAGAAGCTGAAGTTGAAGCTTAATAAATCAAGATAAGGTAAGGGTTATAGCCCTTACCTTTAATTAAATAAGTAGGGGGATTTAGATGGTAACTGCAGCAATGGTAAAAGAATTGCGTGAATTAACTGGCGCAGGAATGATGGATTGTAAAAAAGCCTTAACTGAAACAGAAGGTAATATAGAAAAAGCTGTGGACTTTTTAAGAGAAAAAGGTTTAGCAGCGGCAGCTAAAAAAGCTGGTAGAGTAGCAGCTGAAGGTGTTGTTGAAACTTATGTTCATGGTGGCGGAAGAATTGGTGTAATGGTTGAAATTAACTGTGAAACTGATTTTGTTGCTAAAACAGATGATTTCAAAAGCTTAGCACATGATATTGCGTTACAAATTGCGGCTAAAAATCCAATGGTTGTTCGTCGTGAAGAAGTGTCAGAAGAAGTATTAGAGCATGAACGCGAAGTATTACGTGCACAAGCTTTAAACGAAGGTAAACCGGCTAATATCGTTGAAAAAATGATTGTTGGTCGTATTGAAAAATATTATAAAGAAATTTGTTTAATGGAACAAGAATTCATTAAAGATCCAGATAAAACAATTAGCCAATTAATCAATGAAAAAATTGCTAAAATTGGTGAAAATATTACTGTTAGAAGATTTACAGTATATCAACTTGGTGAAGGCATCGAGAAAAAGACAACTGATTTTGCTGCAGAAGTAATGGCAGCTGTTAATAGCTAAGAGAACACCATAAGTGTTCTCTTATTTTTAAAATTGTAGGTAACAGGAACATTAATGTTTTTGTCGAAGTTATATCAAATAGTAGAGTGTGGATAGGGGGTTTATTGTTTGGAAAAAGCAAATTACAAGAGAGTGGTCTTAAAGTTAAGTGGAGAAGCTTTAGCGGGTACAAAAGGATATGGAATTGACCCGATTGTTGTTGATGAGATTGCTAAGGAAATTAAAGAAATCAAAAAAACAAATATTGAAGTTGCAATAGTTGTTGGCGGTGGTAATATTTGGCGTGGTTTAGCAGGAAGCTCCAAAGGAATGGATAGAGCAACGGCTGACTATATGGGGATGTTAGCTACAGCGATGAATTCTTTAGCGCTACAAGATGCATTGGAGAATTGTGGTGTTGATACTAGAGTTCAAAGTGCTATTGAAATGAGACAAATGGCAGAATCTTATATTAGACGCAGAGCAATTCGCCACTTAGAAAAAGGACGTGTTGTAATTTTTGCAGCAGGTACAGGTAATCCTTATTTTTCCACAGATACTACGGCGGCATTACGAGCTGCAGAAATTGAAGCTGATGTTATTTTAATGGCTAAGAAAAATGCTGATGGTGTTTATGATTCAGATCCAAAATTCAATCCTGATGCTAAAAAATTCTTGGAATTAGATCATATGGAAGTATTAAAACGTGGCTTAGCAGTAATGGATTCTACGGCGATAAGCTTGTGTATGGATAATAAAATTCCGATTGTTGTATTTAGTATTGATGAACCAGGCAATATTTTAAAAGCGGCATTAGGTGAAAAAATAGGTACTGTTGTTGGAGGTAAAGGTTAATGTTCAAAGATATATTTGCTACACATGAAGATAAAATGAAAAAAGCATTAGAAGCTTTGCGTAGAGAATATTCATCTTTAAGAGCCGGCAGAGCAACTCCGGCCCTACTTGATAAGGTCAATGTTGATTATTATGGTACACCTACACCTGTTAATCAGGTTGCCAATGTTAGTGTTCCTGAGGCAAGAATGATTACTATTCAACCATGGGAAAAAACCATGTTAGGCGCAATTGAAAAAGCTATTTTAAAATCTGATTTAGGATTGACACCTAACAGTGATGGTACTATTATTCGTTTGAATATTCCGCAACTAACAAAAGAGCGTAGAACAGAATTAGCTAAAACAATTGGTAAAAAGGCAGAAGATGCTAGAGTAGCCGTTCGCAATATTAGACGTGATGCTAATGATGCTATTAAAAAGTTGGAAAAAGAAAAGGTTGCCACTGAAGATGATAGCAAAAAGGCACAAGAAGATATGCAAAAAGTAACAGATAAATATATCAAGGAAATTGACAATACTATGGCAGCTAAAGAGAAAGAAATAATGGAAGTATAATGCTGGATGTAGTTGGTTTTACTATAAAGGAAGCAATAAAAATTCTACAAGAACATAAAAAAAGCTATATTATTTCCCAAACTTATCCGATAAAGGTAGCAAATATTATGGAAGAGCCATTGTTTGTAGTAAAACAAACTATTAAGGGTGATGAATATTTGTTATTAACTGTCGCTAAGATGCGAAAGGAGGTGTAGGAAAATGGCATATAAAATTAGTGAAGAATGTATCTCCTGTGGAGCTTGTGCCGGTGTTTGTCCGGTAGCAGCTATTTCTGAAGGAAGTACACAATACGAAATTTCAGAAGAATGCGTAGAGTGCGGTGCATGTGTGGCAGTTTGTCCTGTTAATGCAATATCAGCTCCATGATTTTAAAAGCCCCCTCATTGAGGGGGTTTAGTTTCTTAAGCATTTGGGAGGATTTTATGTGGAAAAAGTTTTTTGGCAAAAATACTAAAAAAAACCAAACTAAAAACTCTAATAACATTGATGTTGGTAAAATTCCGCAGCATATCGCTATTATTATGGATGGTAATGGTCGCTGGGCACAAAATAAAGGGTTGATGAGAACTTTTGGACATAGAGCAGGAGTTGGAGTTTTAAAGGATATTGTGAAAACAGCTTCTGATATTGGGGTGAAACATTTAACGGTCTATGCCTTTTCTACAGAAAATTGGAAAAGACCACAAGATGAAGTTGATTTTTTAATGAATCTATTTTCAGAGTATATTGATAAAGAAATTGACGAACTAGAAACTAATAATATTGTAATAAGATTTATTGGTGAAATTGAGAAACTTTCAACCAAATTACAAGATAAATTTGAATTCGCTCAGTCGCGTACAGCAAAAAATACTGGTTGTGTTTTAAATATCGCAGTTAATTATGGTAGTAGAGCAGAAATTGTACGGGCTGTTAAAATAATTGGTAATGACCTTAAAAATGATAAAATTACAGTGGACGAAATTGATGAATCTTTAATAAGTTCTTGTTTATACACTAAAGGACAACCTGATCCTGATTTAGTAATAAGACCAAGTGGCGATATTAGAATCAGTAATTTTTTATTATGGCAGATAGCTTATGCGGAGTTTTGGTTCACTGATATTAATTGGCCGGACTTTAAACCGG
>JAGPMH010000020.1 GCA_018052945.1 Negativicutes bacterium
CAATAAAGGGCCCTGGTGCTTTGATAAAGGATTTTTTCTTGTTATTAAGCTTTAAAAAAGAATTAATACCCGCCGTAACATAAGTTAAGGTCATTGCAATAAAGTCAAATTCAAAAGCAATGATTGCAGCAAACGAATCTTCGGTAAAGCAGGAACCGGAAACTTTATTGACGGTTTTTACTCGCTGGCTCAGCGGGATTCTTTCAGTTAAAATCTGATGACACAGAATTCTTAGTCCAGACGTTTGGAGGGCTGTACCAAGACCGTGCCCCATTACATCAGCAACATAACCGATTAATTTTTTACCACTTTTGCTGGCACTAAAATCGAAGGTATCACCACTAACATGACGATAAGGTTGGTAAAAACTGATGAGTTCAAAAAAAGGTGTGGAAATATTAGTAGGTAATAAACTTTTTTGAATTTTTCCGGCTAAAATAAAATCTTGTTGAAGTTTTTGTTCGGTTTTTTGTAGGTTTTCTTCAGCTTTTTTTCGAGCATTAATATCATCTTTTATTGCCAAATATTTTATATTTTCACCATGCTCATTTTTAATGGCGGAAATAGAAGTGAAGTCCCAGAATAGCTCACCGTTTTTTTTGATATTATGAAACTCCCCTTGCCAATTTTTACCTGAGGATATTTTTTTCCATAATTCTTGATAAATAAAGTCCGGCAATTCACCGGACTTTAATATACGAGGATTCCGCCCTAAAACTTCTTCTTTGGAATAGCCTGTTAGTTGGCAGAATTTTTTATTGACATATTCAATAGTGCCATCTAAATCAGTTATGACAATAGCATTTGAACTTTGCTCTACGGCATGCAGTAAGTAAGAAATTTTTTCGGTAAGAGGTATTTTGGTTGTTGGAAGGTTTGTTTGAAAAATATTACAATCCATTATTATCCCCTAATTAAAAGCAAGAGCTTTATTGTATTTCAAAAACTTTTGTTAAGCGAGTTAACTCGAATAACTCTTTAACTAGTCCATTAATACCTTTGATAATAAGTTTGCCACGATTTTGTAATGTGCGCTTATTAATGGCTACTAATACTCCTAAGCCTGAGCTATCAATGTAATCAACTTTTTCTAAATCTAAGAGAAAATTATTGTGACCTTGTTCAATATGGCTTAATAAATTTTCTCGTAATTTAGCAGCATCTTCTACATAAATGCTACCGGATAGTTTTACGATTACTTGGCTACCGTTATTGGTATATTCACTGTGCATGTTATCGCCTCCAATTAAATTTTAAACCTTTCAACAACGCTACGCAACTCTTGTGCCATCGCACTGGTTTGTTGTGCACTGCTGGCAATGGCTTCTACTGACATTGTGGTTTCTTCAGTTGTTGCTGAAACTCTTTCAGCGTGGCTATTGACATTTTCAATACTGCTAGATAAGACATTGATTAAATTTACTATTTTATCAGAAGTAGCAACTTCATCTTTTGTAATATCGACAATTTTTTTCATATCGTTTACATTATTTTCGACGGATTTTAAAATGCGTTCTAAGGCTTGTCCTGATTTTTGGACAGCCTCTACGCCATTATCGGCTTCGATTGCACTTAAATTAGTAGAACTTACTGCGATGGAAGTTGTTTCGGAAATTTTCTTTACTAGCTCGCTAACTCTTTCTGCTTCCACGCTAGAATGTTCAGCTAGTTTTCTGACTTCTTCCGCTACTACGGCAAAACCTCGTCCGGCATCACCGGCACGAGCTGCTTCAATCGCTGCATTTAAGGCTAATAAATTAGTTTGTTTGGCAATGCCGGTGATGGTGTCGGTGATTAACCCGATTTGCTCAGAATATTTACTAAGTGTTGAGATGGCAGCTTCGGTTTGTCCGGCTTGTTTTTTTATATTGTCCATTGAAAGAACTGTTTCTTTAACTGTTGTTTGGCCTTCAAACGCAATTTTTTGGGTTTCATTCGAGTCTTTTGCAGCTGTTTCAGCGTTTGTTTTGGCAATTTGAATTAAAGAAGATAATTCCAGTAAAACTTCTGAACATTCAATTGTTTTTTCGTTTCCTTGTTCAGCTTCAGTTGCAACTTGAGTAATGTTATTAGCAACTTGAATTGTTGCAGCAGAAACCTCTTCGCTAGAGGCAGCCATTTCCTGAGAAGCGGCTGCTAACTCAATAATCGCTTTATGAACAGCACCAATAACATTTGATTGGCTACTAATCATTTCATTGAAATGTTGCATCGCTTGTCCTAGTTCATCACTGCCGGACACTTGTCCTTGTATAGTTAGGTCGCCAGCTCCGGCTTTGCTCATTAATTTTACCAATTCTTGTAATGGTGTAGTTATTAATTTAGCGATAACAATACTTAAAGTAGCACAGAAAATAATTGCTATAAGGGTTAAGACTATCATTTGAATAGCAGCAGTGGTAGCTTGACTACTCATTTTTTCATCGGTTAAAACGATATTTTGCTCTAAGTCAGTTGCTAACTTGTCGCGAATTTCTTCGACACTATCTAACAGTGGAACTGCTCTGTCTTTAAAGTGCTTATAAGCTTCGCTATTATTGCCGTTTAAGGCTAGGTCAACTGCTATTTGACGTTCTTGGCGATAAAGCTTGGCTTGATTTTTAAAGTCATTAAATAACGCTTTTTCGGCAGGCGTTAAATTGCTTTCTTCAAATTCTTTGAATTTTTGATCCATCTCTTGACTAATTTTTTCGATTTCAATTATTAGAGATTTTTGCATAACTTGATTATTAAGTAATAATAACTCCATTGTTTTGCTCTCAGCCATACGGGAAAGACGACGCGTGTCATTTATTAACAAGGCCGGCTTAACACTTTCTTCATAAATGGTTGTGGCCTCAGAGCTTAAGAGATGATTGTAATAATAGCCAATGCTACTAATGGTAATTAGACCTAGAGAACTTATTGCTATGATAACTACTAATTTATTAAATACAGTTAGGTTTTTCAGCCAATTCAAGATAATCACCTTTTCTAAATTATTTTTTTCATTAATAGAACTTCGGTCCCTGTCTTATTATAGGTCATATAATCCGTTAAAGTTTTCATTAGAAAAATTCCGCGACCGCTTTCGGCCTCGTGATCAAAAGCGTAGCGATTAACAGTTTGCAAATATTTATTGCCGTTAAAAACTTGTCCGGAATGCTTTATTCTTATTATCAGCCTTCTTTCTTTCAAGATAGTAAATTTTATAAAGACTTCATTGCTCAAATCACTATTGTTTTCTAAGACATTATTAATAGCTTCATTGAAAGCGACAACCATTGTTGTTGAATTATCTTTTAATACGGATCTAATAAAATTATTAATAAAATCACGTAATACTAGAAAATCTTTATGCTTATTAAAAGATATTTTAAACATTATATTGACCTCCTCATAGGGTGATAACCATTCTCAACAACTTGAATTATAACTTACAAATAAATAATTTCAATATTAAAATTAGTCTTGTAGTTAGACTCAAGACTTTATAGTCTAAAGCGAATATAGGTTTATTCTTTAAAAAGTGAATAAGCCTATAATTTTTCCTTCTACAGAAATATCCAATTTCCTCTATAAAATGTAAAAAAACAATAAAAAAGATTGAATAATGACATAAAACGACAAAACAATGCGAAAAAAGAGAGTGGTTTACACACTCTCAGTAAATTTTCTTATCAGGTTTAGCTTGATATTTTTCAAAAGTTTTGATGGTTATATCACGACCCAATGGCTTTAGTTCTAGTAAATTAATACTTTTATCGGCTAAATATTGATACATAAAATCATCTCTAAAGCCTATTTTATCGGCATCCTCAGCCGTATTGCCATAGTAGATTGTTTTTATATTGGCCCAAATTGTTGCACTTAAACACATTGGACAAGGGTAGCAGGAAGTATAGAGAATGCAATCTGTAAGATCATAAGTGCCTAAATTTTGACAGGCATTTCGGATTGCTTGGATTTCGGCATGGCAAGTTGGATCATTATTAAGTAAGACTTGATTATGACCAGTACCGACAATAACATTATCTTTTACAATAACAGCACCAAACGGTCCACCTTCATTACTGGTAAGATTTTTTTCGGCTTCAGCCGTAGCTAATTTTATATAGTCTAAGTTTTCCATAACAATGCCCCCTTTGAGTTTAATTATAGCATAATGTTTTTTAAAAGTTGTTTTTCTAAAACGTAAATTATGTTAACTTTGTCTGCACGCAGGAGAACTTTTCAATGTATACAAAGTACTTTTAAAAATACAACATAATGACAATGTGTATTGTATTAGTGTATACAGAAAAACTATACAATACATTGAAGTTTAATTTTTTGAAAAATGCTTATCTTAATGGTTTTACTGTTAATGGTTGCTTGTATAATTATGAATAAAAATACACAAGCAGTATAAAAAAAACAATATCAACCGCAAAAAACGGCCGTTTTTTGCGGTTGATTATTAGGAATTGTGCAGAAAGGTTTGTTGACAGTAGGCTCTTTGACCAATATAATAAATTGTACTAAATTTACACAAGTGCTCACCTAAAGACAAGTGTCTACTGACAAGAGAAAACTGGTGTAATGTTTGTTAATGTTAAAATCTTAGTTAATTTTGTAACTTTAAAAAGTTAATTAAATGATATGGGGGAAGAATAATGTGCAGAATTGGTGCAATTAAAAGTAAAATAGCATTTCATCCGTCAAAAGCTTTACAATTAATGTTGCCACAGCAAGAAGGGCATGATAATTCAGGGTTTGCGATGGTTATGCAAGATTTATCAGGAGTGTTTAGTGACCATAAAGATAAACCGCTATTATCATTAGCGTGTACTCAAAAAGGTGCTAAATTGGTTGAAGATTATATGGAAGCCCACAACTTTGTGCAAGTTGCGGAATGGATTCCGACACCAAATAAAGAAAAAGGCTTAGATATAAAAGCGATGCCTTATTATATTTTCCGTAACTATGATTATCCGGAAAATTATCTTGATAAAACTCAACAAGAGAAAGAAGATCTATTATTAGATGTTAGACTAAACTTGCGTAAGTTATTGGAAGATCAAGACCAAGGTTATGTTTATTCTTTCTGGCCAGATGTTTTAACGTTAAAAGAAATTGGTGATCCTCGTGATATAGCGACATATTTTGGATTGTGGGAAGAAAAAGGCGATTTAATGGCAAAGAGCATCGTGGTTCAATGTCGTCAAAACACAAATTATGATATCGTCAGATATGCGGCACATCCATTCTTTATTCAAGGTTATACTTTATGTGCTAATGGTGAGAACACCTTCTATACTAAAAACAAAGAATACCAAAAATCATTACACCGTGGTTATATTGGTTTTGAGTCAGATTCGCAAAACTTCTTATATACTTTACATTATGTTTTAAATGAGCTAAAATGGCCGATTAAATATTATAAACATGTTATCACTCCATTACCGTTCGATGAAATTGAGAAACGAGCAGATAAAGAAGTGTTAACGGCAATTCGTCAATCACTAGGGCACTTAGAAATTAACGGGCCTAATACAATTATTGCGGTCTTACCAAGTGGTGATATGATGACTTGTTGTGATTCCAAGAAATTACGCCCAGTTGTGGTTGGTGGCGATGAAAATACAATTGCGATTGCTTCAGAGGTTTGCGGTTTAAATGTAATTTTACCGGACCGTGATAGGGAAAAAGATATCTATCCTAATGAAAGAGAAGTTGTTGTAATTAACAATGATATGGAGGTGCAAAGATGGAAACAGTAAAAACTCAAGATGTCACTGTTAATGATTTAAATTGGAAAATTGATTATGATCCAGACCGTTGCACGATGTGTGGTAGCTGTGTGGCTGCCTGTACCTTCAACGCTATTGAGGTTGTCGTTGAGCGTCAAGCAAAAACAGTATCACAAGGCAAGTTTCCACAACCGATTCAAACTCATGTGGCAAAACCGGTTATTAAGCAAAGAGGTGCGGTTGTAACTGCTTGTGTTGGTTGCGGTATGTGTGAAAAGGTTTGTCCAAATGTGGCGATTAAACCGGTTCATAATCCTGATACCAGAGCTAATTTATTGGCTCGTTCAGCCGGTCCGATAAAACGTGGTGGTCGTACTAATTTAAACGCGCAACGTACTTTAGATAAAATTGTCGTTGGTCGTATTTCACAAATGACAGATCCATCGCTTGACTCAGAGCGTCATACTTTTGATATTTTAGCGCCATTTGGTAGGGTTTTATTACCGAATGAATTACCGTTCTCAACAGCAGGTGGCGATTTAAAACTAAATGAAAAGACTCCACCGGTAAGTTGGATTTATCCGTTAATCTTTAGTGATATGTCCATTGGGGCGTTATCAACTAGAGCCTGGGAAGCTGTAGCAATAGCAACGGCGTATTTGAATGAAAAACATAATTTGCCGATTAGAATGTGCTCCGGTGAAGGTGGAATGCCGGTTAAATTAATGGAATCGGAACAATTAAAATATATGATTTTACAAATTGCTTCCGGCCATTTTGGTTGGAATCGTATTGTAAAAGCGATGCCGAAAATGAAAGTTGATCCAGCTGGTATTTTAATCAAAATTGGTCAAGGAGCAAAACCTGGTGATGGTGGTTTATTGCCGGCGGCAAAGGTTGCTGAGCATGTTCAAGCAATCCGTGGTGTTCCTAAGGCTGACCTTAATTCTCCACCAAATCATCAAGGCTTGTACTCGATCGAAGAATCAGTACAAAAAATGCATTTATCCTTGAATGCAGCGTTTGGTTTTAGAGTACCGGTTGCAATTAAGTGTGCTGCTTCAGCCACTTCGGTATCGGTTTATAATAACTTATTGCGTGATCCTTACAAAATTTGCGGAGGGTTCTTCATTGATGGTATTCAAGGTGGTACCGGTGCGGCGAACGAGGTTTCGTTAGATCATACTGGTCATCCGGTAGTATCAAAATTACGCGAATGTTATTTAGCGGCGGTTAAACAAGGTCGTCAAGGTCAAATTCCTTTATGGGCTGGTGGTGGTGTTGGCTTAACCGGTAATGCGGCAGCCGATGCGTTCAAAATGATTTGTTTAGGTGCCAATGGTGTGTTTGTTGGTAAAATTCTTATTCAATTATTAGGTTGTATTGGTAATGAACAAGGTCGTTGTAACTCTTGCTCAACCGGTAAATGTCCAACCGGTATTTGTACACAAGATCCGCGCTTGGTGAAACGCTTAGATGTTGATAAAGGCGCGCAAAATATTGTTGATTATGTTTTAGCGTTAGACAGCGAATTGCGTAAATTAATGGCACCAATCGGTAATAGTTCCTTACCGGTAGGTCGATCCGATGCATTAGTATCAACGGATAAAGCTATTGCTGATAAACTTGGAATACAATATGTATGTTAGGAGGAAGCTAAGTGTTTAAAATTAATACTATTGAAAATAATAATCGTATGTCGACACAAGATTTGTTGTTGGCGATCAGTGATGCCTTAGCTAAAGGCGAAACAGAATTTAATATCGAGGCTTCTGGTCAACATGATATTGGTGGTCCATTATGGCACCCAGAAGGTAAAAAACTTAAATTTCATGTAAAAAATGCGGGTCAAAGGGTTGGCTCGATGTGTTTGGATAATACTGAAATAATTGTTGAAGACTCAGCATCAGCTGATGTAGGCTGGCTTAATGCCGGTGGTAAAATTGTTGTTAAAGGCGATGCCGGCGATACTGCTGGTCATTGTGCGGCTGCCGGTACTATTTATATTGGTGGTAGAGCCGGAACTAGATCTGGTTCGTTAATGAAACATGATCCATTATATGATGCTCCGGAACTGTGGGTTTTAAAAAATGTCGGCAGTTTCTCTTTTGAGTTCATGGGTGGCGGGATTGCTGTAGTTTGTGGTTATGACAGTGAAGAATTTGAATCAGTGCTTGGAGATAGAGCTTGTACCGGTATGGTTGGTGGGGTTCTATATTTTAGAGGTAAAGCTTCTGGTATTTCAGCGAAAGATGTTAAAGTTATGGCGTTACAAGCTGAAGATATTGAATATTTATCAAGTAAAATGGATGATTTCTTAGGCTCTATTGAAAAAGCGGAGTTAAAAGCAGAATTAAGTGATTGGTCACAATGGCAAAAAGCAATTGCGCTTACTTATGAGGAGCGCCCGAAAAAATCAGCTGGTAATATGCCACATTTCCGTACTGTAGAATGGGTCGAGGGTGGTATTTTCAGTGATGTTTGCAATGATGATTTTGTTGTAAACTCTATTGTTAATAGAGGCTTGTATCGCCAACGTGTTCCAGAGTGGCAAAATGCACAATATGCAGCACCGTGTGAGTTTAACTGTCCTGCTTCAATCCCAACGCAACAACGTTATAATTTATTACGTAAAGGCGATGTGGAAGAGGCTTATAAATTAGTGTTAGAATACACTCCATTCCCAGCATCAGTTTGTGGTTCTGTTTGTCCGAACCTTTGTATGGACGGCTGTACTAGAAAAGAACTTGATTTATCAGTGCAAATCGGTCAATTAGGCAATTACTCAGTGGATGCCTACCTGGAAAAACCACAAGTTAAAACAGGGAAGAAAATTGCTGTTATTGGTGGCGGGGTAGCCGGTTTAACAGCGGCATGGCAATTGATTAGAAAAGGTCATGAAGTTACTGTTTTTGAAGAAGCACCAAGAATGGGGGGTAAGTTAGAACAAGTAATTCCAAGATCACGCTTAGATGAAAATGTTTTAAATAAAGAATTAAAACGTATTTCTGATATGGGTGTTGAGTTTGTTAACAATTGTAAAGTTGACAGCGTAAAATATAAAGAAATTAAAAGCACTTTTGATGCGGTTGTAGTTGCTACCGGTAGCCATAATACTAGAGTTATTCCATGGGAAGGTCATGAAAGAATCGTGAAAGGTTTAGATTTCTTAAAGGCTGTTAATCGTGGTGATAAAGTAAAAGTTGGCAAAAAAGTAATTGTTATCGGTTGTGGTAACTCTGGTATGGATGCGGCAATTGGTGCATATCAAATGGGCGCTGAAGAAGTTACTTGTATCGACGTTCAAAAACCGGCAGCTTTTGAAAAAGAAATAGCTCATGTTAAAGAGCTTGGCGGTAAATTGGTATGGCCGGTGTTTACGCAAGAAATTACGGAAAACGGTATTTTAACAGAAGAGGGTCAATTGATTGAAGGTGATACTGTTATCATCACAATCGGTGAAACGCCAATTCTTGACTTCTTACCAGAAGGAATGAAAATTGAGCGTGGTCATTTAGTGCCGAATGAATTGTTTGCGATTGCTGACGGGGTGTTCACTGCCGGTGATACTATTAAACCTGGACGCTTAGTTGATGCAATTGGTGCTGCTAATGTAGTGGCGAAAACTGCAGATGCTTTTGTTAAAGGTACAGCGCCGATTATTAAAAAAGACAAAAAACTTATTCCACATAATAAATTATCAAAAGCATATTTTGAAAAGTGTCATAGTTGTGACATTCCTGATGCTAATAAAGATCAAGATCGTTGTATCAGCTGTGGTACTTGTCGTGACTGTCATATGTGTGAAGCTTCTTGTCCGGAAAAAGCGATTACTAGAAATGCCTTACCGAATGGAACTTTTGCTTATGTATCTGACAGTGAAAAATGTATTGGTTGCGGAATTTGTGCCGGTATTTGTCCTTGTGGTATTTGGACAATGTTGCCAAATGAAGAACCGATTAAAATGTACAGAACATATAATAAAAAATAATAATTTTATTTTGATACAATGTTTAAGAAGAAGGTTGATTCAGCCTTCTTCTTCTATATTTAATTAAAAGGTGTGAATTACATGAAAGTAATCTATAAAATCATCTATCCCAATGGAAAGATTTACAGCGGTAAAGACTTAACTGATAGTATTAATTATTTTGGTAGTGCTAGTGATAAGTTAATAGAAAAAGATTTTAGTAGAGAAGAAAGAAGAAGTTTTACCATAACAAAAGAAATAATTTGGGAAAGTGCTGTCGCTACTGCCAAAGAGGTTAATGCTAAAGAAGTTGAATATATAAAGTTTTACAAGTCTAATGATCATAATATTGGCTATAATCAATGGCCTAAATTTAAAGAATAGCTTGAAGTTTTTTTAAAAAGTTGTTATATTTAATATTATTAGAAAATTATTATTAACTAGAACAAAAGAAGAGGTATTGAGAATGATTAGATGGCAAGATAAATATGCATTAGGGGTAGTCGAAATTGATGAACAACACCGAAAATTATTTGAGATTGCTGGTGAAATAGAAGCTTTGTTAAATGATGAGTTTATCACTGATAAATATGATGATATTGTTGCAATATTAGGAGAACTGAAAGATTATACTATTCAACATTTTAAAGATGAAGAAGAATTTATGTTAAGTAATAAATTTCCAATGTTTTTAACGCATAAAATGATGCATAATGACTTTGTGGAAAAAATTGAAAGCATCGACTTATCAAAAGTTGATAATGAACAAAACTTATATTTAAAAGAAATTTTAAATTTTGTGGGTGAATGGCTGGTAGAACATATCTTAGTAGAAGATGCTAAATATTCGATTAATTAAAAATTACATTGCGATAAAGTAGAAAAACCTTTCTTGTACTAAGAGAGGTTTTTTTCTGTATAAGGCAAGTAAGATGAAGTAACAACGAAGGACAAAAGTCTTTTTTCAAAAGACGAATAAATGCCATTTAAATATTGACGGTTGTAAATGCTGTAAACTATAATAATTATTAGAGGCTGAAGAAAGATGCCAGCTCGGAACAAAAAAATAGGAGGGGTAACATTGAATTTTAAAAAGAAAATTCTGGCAATCACTACTGCAGTGGTTGGGGTAGCTATGATGGGTGCGTTATTTACCGGTTGTAGTTCATCGAAAGGTAATGACAAGGAGATTAAGGTCGGAGCAAACTTTGAATTGACCGGCGGTGTTGCTAATTATGGTAACCAAGCGTTAAAGGGTATTAAATTAGCAATCAAGCAAGCCAATGAAAATGGTGGCGTTTTAGGAAAACAAATTAATTTAATTGTTGCTGATAATAAATCAGAAGCATCTGAAGCTGCGAATGCAGCGACAAAACTTATTTCTCAAGATGGTGTAAAGGTATTGTTGGGACCGGCAACGACTTCAAATATGTTGGCAGCATCGCAAATTGCTACTGATAATAAAATTCCGGCAATTACACCAACTGCTACAAATCCAAAAATTACAGTGGAAAATGGTCAAGTAAAACCATATATTTTCCGCAGTTGCTTCATTGATCCATTACAAGGTGAGGTAATGGCAGATTTTGCAACAAAAACTTTAAATGTTAAAACTGCAGCAATTTATGTTGATAGCAGTTCAGATTATTCTAAAGGCTTAGCAGAAGTTTTTGCGAAGAAATTTGCTGAAGCTGGTGGTACAATTGTTGCACAAGAATCATTCTTACAAAAAGACCAAGACTTTAAATCAACTTTAACAAAACTAAAAGCAAGCAATCCTGAAGTTATTTTTATTCCTGCTTATTATGAAGAAGTTGGTAAAATTGTTAAGCAAGCTCGAGAATTAGGCATCAATGCAAAATTATTAGGTGCAGATGGTTGGGATGACAGTAAATTAGTTGATATTGCTGGTGCACAACCGCTGAATGGTACTTATTTCTGTAGCCATTATTCCGAACAAGATAATGATGCTAATGTAAAAGATTTTATTGCGGCGTATAAAGCTGAATATGGCGAAGAACCAAATGTTTTTGCAGCATTAGGCTATGATGCTGGAAAAATGTTAGTGGATGCGATTAAGCGTGCAGGTAGTGATGATCCAGAAAAAATTCGTCAAGCGTTAGCGGAAACTAAAAATTTACAAGTTGGTACTGGCATTATTACAATGGATGCAAATCATGATCCAATTAAGAGTGCGGTAGTTCTAGAAATGAAAGATGGACAAAAAATATTCAAACAAAAAATAAACCCTAATAAATAAGTTCTAAAAACAAGGATAAGGCTTGGTAACACACCTTATCCTTGTTTTAATATTGAAAATTAGTTTATAATAAGCAGGTACGATAAGTTTTTTTAGGAGGAATATCAGTGAAAAAAAAGTGGGGGAAATTAGTTGCGCTGGTAACGGGTGTTATTATGACAGGCAGTCTAATAGCCGGCTGTGGTGCAACGCAAAATTCTAATGAAATTTTAATTGGGGCCAATTATGAATTGACAGGCAATATTGCAAACTTTGGTAAGCAAGCTGTTAATGGTATTAATCTTGCATTTAAGCAGGTTAATGAACAAGGTGGCGTTAACGGTAAAAAAATCAAATTAATTGTAGCAGATAATAAGTCCGAAGCGTCGGAAGCTGCGGCTGCTGTTACTAAACTAATTACTACCGATAAATGTAAATTGGTTTTTGGGGCGGTATCAAGTTCCAATGTTTTAGCGGCGGTGCCAATTGCTGAAGCTAATAAAATTCCGTTAGTGACAGCAACTGCAACTAATCCAAAAGTTACGGTGGAAAATGGTCAAGTTAAGCCATACACTTTTAGAACATGCTTTATTGATCCGTTTCAAGGAAAGATTATGTCAGAGTTTGCAACAAAAAGCTTAAATGCTAAAACAGCAGTAGTTTATGCTGATAGCAGTTCTGATTACTCTAAAGGTTTAGCGAAAATTTTCGCGGAAAATTTCACTAAAAATGGTGGAACGGTATTAAGTCAAGAAGCGTTTTTACAACGTGATCAAGATTTCAAAGCAACTTTAACTAAAATTAAAGCCCTTAATCCTGATGTTATCTTCATTCCTGCTTATTATGAAGAAGTTGGTAAAATTGTTAAACAAGCACGAGAGCTTGGTATCAAAGCGCAATTATTAGGAACTGATGGCTGGGATGATCCGAAGATTGTTGATGTAGCTGGCGCGGAAGC
This sequence comes from Negativicutes bacterium, assembly GCA_018052945.1. Classification (NCBI taxonomy): domain Bacteria; kingdom Bacillati; phylum Bacillota; class Negativicutes; species Negativicutes bacterium. The sequence goes on from JAGPMH010000020.1 coordinate 12,879, forward strand.
GTTAGAAGGTGCATTCTTCTCTAATCACTACTCACCACAAGATACTGATCCGAATGTTGTAAGTTTTGTTGAAGCTTATCGTAAAGAATATAATCAAGAGCCAAGTGCATTGGCGGTATTAGGGTATGATGCGGCATTGGTTGTTGTGGATGCTTTAAAACGTGCTGGTAGTGATGATCCGGAAAAAATTCGTCAAGCTTTAGAAGAAACAAAAGATTTACAAATTACTGTTGGGAAAATTAGTTTAGATAAAAATCATAATCCAATTAAATCAGCGGTAGTTATCGAAATGAAAAATGGTAAGCAAGTATTTAAAGAAAAAATTAATCCTCAAGAAATGTAATGTTTAGGAGGAAAAATTGTGTTTAAAAAGACTAAGAGAATTTTAAGTGGATTAGTGGCCATGAGTATGATGGCGTTATTGACAACTGGTTGCGGCAACACTAATTCTAACGAAATAAAAATTGGGGCAAACCTTGAAATGACCGGTAATACGGCAACCTTTGGACAATCTGCAACTAATGGTGCTAAATTGGCAATTAAGCAAGTTAATGCTAAGGGTGGCGTTTTGGGAAAACAAATAACATTAGTAGTAGCTGATAATAAATCAGATACTGCTGAAGCAGCAAATGCGATGCAAAAATTGGCAACACAAGATAAAGTAATCGCTTCAATTGCACCAATTGCCTCTTCTAGTGTAATGGCGGCAGCACAAGTTAATGAATCTGCTAAAATTTTAGGTATTAGCCCGACGGCATCTAATCCTAATGTAACGGTAGATCCAGAGACTGGAAAAGTTCGTGATTATTTGTTTAGAGCAACATTTATTGACCCGTTCCAAGGGGCGGTAATGGCTAATTTTGCAAAAAATACTTTAAAAGCGCAAAAGGCAGCAGTTTACATTGAAAATTCGAGTGATTATGCAAAAGGCTTAGGCAAGTTTTTTAAAGAAACTTTTGTACAAAATGGTGGCAATATCGTTTCCGATGAAGCTTACTTAGCAAAAGATACTGATTTTAAAGCAACTTTAACTAAAATCAAAGCAAGCAATCCTGATGTTATTTTTGTCCCAGGGTATTATCAAGAAGTTGGTATGATTATAAAACAAGCTCGTGAAATTGGTATTACAGTGCCAATCCTTGGTGCAGATGGCTGGGATTCAGCAAAATTACCGGAAATTGCTGGAGCAGAGGCGTTAAATAATACATTCTTCTCCAATCACTATTCACCAGATGATAACAGTCCGGAAATTAAAAATTTCGTAGAGGCTTATAAAGCTGAGTATGGTCAAGTGCCGGACGCGTTTGCGGCGTTATCATATGATGCGACAATGATGATTATTGAGGCAATTAAACGTGCCGGTGTTGAAGACAGTGTTAAAGTAAAAGATGAATTAGCAAAAACAAAAGACTATCAAGGTGTTTCGGGTTCAATTACCTTAGATGAAAAGCATAATGCTGTAAAAGGTGTTGTAATAATTGAAATGAAAAACGGAATTCAAGCTTTCAAAGAAAAAATTAAGCCATTAAGCTAAAATGCTTTAAATTTTAAATAACTTCTCAGCAATGAGGAGTTATTTTTTTGTCTGTCTACTGTCAGTGGATATTTATGGTGATTTTGTTTGCAAAAATGTTTTATTGACAGCAAAATCTTGTAACACTATAATAAGTGTTAAGAGATTTTAAATATGGTAACCTTGCTATGAAATATTAGCAACAATGCAAATATGAGGATAAAAGACCTTTGTCTAGAGCGGTTTTTATGACTTAAGGTCTTTTCCTATTTATCGCAAGAGTTCATGTTTAAAGCGGATCTAGTTTATTTGAATGGGGGATAAAAATGGAGTCAACATTTTTAGATCAGTTTGTACAACAGCTGATCAATGGTATTTCACTAGGCAGTATTTATGCACTTATTGCGCTAGGTTATACTATGGTTTACGGAATTATAAAATTAATTAATTTTGCACACGGTGATATTTATATGATCGGTGCTTATGTAGGATTTTTTGCAACATCAATGTTCAAAATGTCTTTTATTCCGGCGTTATTATCAGCAATGGTAATCGCGGCGATTGTCGGTATGATTATTGAGCGGCTAGCGTATCGACCATTGCGTAAAGCACCGAAAATTGCAGTTTTAATTACAGCAATTGGCATTTCGTTATTATTAGAATATGGCATGATGTTATTATTTACACCACAGCCACGGACTTTTCCTAATGTTTTTGAAGCAACGACTTACCATATCGGGGCCTTTGTTGTTAACAGCCAACAATTAATTATTTTGGCAGTTTCAGTTATTTTAATGTTAGTATTAACTTATGTGGTTCAATATACTAAAACTGGTAAAGCGATGCGAGCGGTGTCTTATGATACTGATGCGGCTAGGCTAATGGGAATTGACGTTGACAAGGTTATTTCTTTTACCTTTGCCATTGGTTCAGCATTGGCAGCGGCAGCCGGTGTATTAGTTGGTATTTATTATAATTCGATTGATCCGTTAATGGGAATTATGCCGGGCTTAAAAGCTTTCGTTGCTGCTGTTTTAGGCGGTATTGGTATTATTCCGGGGGCGATGGCTGGCGGTTTAATTTTAGGTGTTATTGAAGCGCTTGTTAGTGGCTTTATTTCGTCAACTTTCCGCGATGCGGCGGCTTTTGCAATCCTGATTATTATTTTATTATTTAAGCCTTCAGGAATTTTTGGCAAAAATGTTCGTGAGAAAGTGTAGGTATAGATAATGAGAAAAATAGTGAAAAAAGATTTGGGGATATTAGGCTTATGCGTTGCAACTTTTGCAGTGCTACAAGCATTAATAAGTCTTAATTTTATTGACCCATTTTGGGAATTAAATATTATTTTAATTGGTATTAATATTATTTTGGCAGCAGGCTTGAATTTAATTAATGGTTATACTGGACAATTTTCTTTAGGTCATGCCGGATTTATGGCTGTAGGTGCTTATGTTAGTGCAATTGTGACGATGAAATTAGGCCTGCCATTCATTGTGGCGATTATGGCAGGAGCTTGCGCAGCAGGCTTATTAGGCTTGTTGATTGGCTTGCCAACGTTACGGCTCAGTGGTGACTATTTAGCGATTGCCACTTTAGGGTTAGGTGAAATTATCAGAATTACCATCTTAAATATTAATTATATTGGCGGAGCGTCAGGTTTCATGGGTATACCTCGTTATACTAATTTTGCTTGGGTCTTCTTTGTTTGTTTATTTGTTTTATTTTTCATTAAAAACTTTATCAATTCGTCGCACGGTCGTGCTTGTATTTCCATTAGAGAAAATGAAGTGGCAGCTGAAGCGATGGGTATTGATACTACTAAATATAAAGTGTTAGCGTTCACGCTTGGAGCGGCTTTTGCCGGAGTAGCGGGAGCACTTTTTGCACATTATTTTTATGTTATTCATCCGGCGTCATTTACCTTTATCAGCTCATTTAACTACTTAACAATGGTTGTATTAGGGGGCTTAGGTAGTATTACTGGTTCCATTGCCGGAGCAGTTATTTTAACCTTTATTTCAGCAGCTTTGGCATCTTGGCCGGAGTGGCGCATGATTATTTATTCAGTAATGTTAATTATTTTAATGTTATATCGTCCGCAAGGTTTATTCGGTAATATTGAGCTGGTTAATATGAATATCTTTAAACGCTTTAAAGGAGGAGATAAATAATGGCATTGTTAAAAGCTGAAAAACTCTCCAAAGTGTTTGGAGGATTAAAAGCCGTTTCAAAATTTGAAATGGAAATAAATGAAGGTGAATTAATCGGTTTAATCGGGCCTAACGGTGCCGGCAAAACTACGGCCTTTAACTTGTTAACTGGTGTTTATGTACCGACTACTGGTACTATTGAATTTGATGGTAAAAACATGGTGGGCTTAAAGCCTTATAAAATTACGCAAAGCGGTGTAGCGAGAACATTTCAAAACATCAGACTGTTTTCAGAGTTGAGTGTGCTTGATAATGTAAAAATTGCGTATCATTCTCATGTGAAATATGGTGTGTTGGAATCAGTTTTTCGTTTAGGACGCTATTTTAAAGAAGAAGATGAAATTGAACAAAAAGCAATTGAATTTTTGAAAATTTTTAAACTTGACGATAAAAAAGATGAAATCGCTAAAAATTTGCCGTATGGTGAACAACGTCGTTTGGAAATAGCACGGGCATTAGCGGCAAAACCTAAATTACTGTTGCTAGATGAACCGGCGGCAGGGATGAATCCGCAAGAAACGCAAGAATTGATGGAAATGATCCGATGGATTCGCGATGAATTTGCTTTAACAATTTTATTGATAGAACATGATATGGGCTTGGTAATGGGTGTTTGTGAGCGTATTTATGTCTTGGAATATGGCAGTATTATTGCCCACGGTACGCCGGAAGAAATTAAAAATAATCCAAAAGTTATTGAAGCATATCTTGGGGAAGAGGTGCACTAATGCTGAATTTAGATAAAATAAATGTATATTACGGTGCAATTCATGCCATTAAAGATATTAGTATTGAAGTTAATGAGGGTGAAATTGTTACATTAATCGGTGCTAATGGCGCTGGTAAAAGTACTACTTTACGAACTATTTCCGGTTTGTTAAAACCGAAAACTGGTACGGTGAAGTTTGAAGGTCAAGATATTGCAGGCCTACCGGCTCAAGGGATTGTGAGCTTAGGTATTTCTCAAGTTCCGGAAGGTCGTCGTGTGTTTGCTAATATGACAGTTATGGAAAACTTGGAATTAGGGGCTTATTTAAGAAGTGATAAAAAAGAAATAAAAGAAGATTTAAAATCAGTTTTTGAACGTTTTCCACGCTTAGCAGAGCGTCGGGGACAGTTATCGGGAACCTTGAGTGGTGGCGAGCAACAAATGTTAGCAATGGGACGTGCGTTAATGAGCAGACCGCGGTTGTTACTCTTAGATGAGCCATCCATGGGCTTAGCACCATTATTAGTTAAAGAAATTTTCTCGATTATTAAAGAAATAAATGCTAGTGGTACGACGGTATTATTGGTAGAGCAAAATGCTAATATGGCATTATCAATTGCTCATAAAGCTTATGTCATTGAAACCGGTAGAATAATTCTATCCGGTGATGCTAAAGAATTAGCTGCGAGTGAAGAAGTGCGCAAAGCATATCTTGGTGGTTAAAAGAGAGCTGTTCCGTTAGTGAACTGCATCCTAAAAAGTTAGATAGTATGAGATACGGCAATAACTTTGGGGCAGTTCTAAGGAACGGCTCTTTCTATTTAGAAATAAAATGGTCGGAGTACTTCAGAATAAATTTGTAATGCAAAATTATGTTATTAGTTATATAATATAGGTATAGATAGCGAAAGGGGTTGTAATAGTATGTTTGTTAAAGAATGGATGTCAAGAGGCTTAATAACAGTTGCACCAAATGCTACCTTGGACGAGGCTTTAAAGTTGATGGAAACTAATAAAATCAGAAGATTGCCGGTTGTTGATGGCGGTAAATTAGTCGGCATTGTTACGGATCGTGACTTAATGAAAGTTTCTCCATCACCGGCGACAACTTTATCAAAATATGAACTGAATTATATTTTGGAAAAAATTATCATTAAAGATATAATGTCTAAAAAACTATATACTATTAACCAAAATTCTACTATTGAAGAAGCGGCTTTGATTTTATTTAACGAAAAAATTGGTGGTATTCCAGTGGTGGAAGATAGCGGTGCTATTGTTGGTGTTATCACGGAAACGGACTTATTTAAAGCTTTTGTTAACATTATGGGTCTAACAGAAGGTAAAACAAGATTTACTTTGGAAGTGGAGAATAAAGTTGGAATTGTAAAAGAAATTGCCGGCGTATTTAGTGAAGCCGGAATAAATATTAGCAGTATGGTAACTTGTCATAGAGATGATGATAATATTTATGAATTGGTTATTAGAGCAAATGTTGACAATACTGACGCTGAAATAGTAAAAGAAAAACTTTCGGCTAAAGGTTTTAATGTTTGTCATATTGCAAAAATTGGATAAAGCTACTTTTTATTTACATCAATCAGATGTTGTGATAATATCTTTTTAGGAACAGGCAGCTATCGTCAGATAGTGTGGCTGGGCGAAAGCAACAGCGAAAGCTTGTGGGACCTAGTTGGTTCTACAGGCTTTTTTTATGCAAAAATAAATTATTTTGAAGCAGAGGGATTTAGATGGTTGAGACACAGGAAAACATTGCTTTAAAAAAGAAAACGGCACGGTTATCGATAATTTCAAACACCTTTTTGGTTATTGCAAAACTTGTTATTGGTCTTTATGTTGGAGCAGTCAGTATTATTTCTGAAGCAGCTCACTCAGCGGTAGATTTATTGGCGGCGATAATCGCTTATTATGCGGTTCGACAATCAGGAAAGCCGCCGGATGAAGGTCATGCTTATGGACATGGTAAAATAGAAAACTTATCAGGAGCGATTGAGGCTGTATTAATAATAATAGCAGCGATTTATATTATTTTTGAATCAGTACAAAAGTTGAAGGTGTTGCAAGAACCGGAATATTTAGAACTAGGCATTATAGTGATGTTTCTTTCTATTATTATAAATTTTGTTGTCTCCAGAAGGTTATTGCAAGTAGCAAAACAAACGCATTCGCAGGCTTTAGAAGCCGATGGACTTCATTTGCAAGCTGATATTTGGACTTCGGTGGGTGTATTGTTAGGGTTGTTGGCGATTAAGATTACAGGCTGGATTTGGCTTGACCCGATGATTGCGATTGTTGTTGCAGTTATTATTTTTAAAGCCGGTTATACTATGACCGTTAAAAGCGCGAAGGAACTGACTGATGTTTGTTTACCAATGGAAGATGAACAAACTATTATTAAAATATTAAAGTCCAATCAAAATGTACTAGAATTTCATAAACTTAGAACCAGACGATCGGGTTCATATCGGTTAATTGATGTTCATTTAGTTTTAGATAAAAATATGCCGTTATATAAGGTACATGAAATTTGTGATGAAATTGAAGCAGATTTAAAAGATGTGCTAGGGCGTTGTGATATTGTTATTCATGCGGAACCTTGTGGACATGAAGAGGAAGTTTTGATAGTGGACTAAAGACGGGGGATGAGTGGTTGTGAATATTGTAAAATATCAAGTAGGTGATGTGGTTAAAATGAAAAAAACCCATCCTTGCGGATCTGATCAATGGGAAATTACTAGAGTGGGAATGGACTTTGGTCTTAAATGTCAAGGTTGTGGTCGTTGGGTTATGATTCCGCGGCCGAAATTTGAAAAAGCCGTTAAGGCTGTTGTTGCTACGAACTCAACAATGGATAATTAAAATTAATTAACTTTAATTATTTGTATTGACTTGTTGAAATTTTAGCAATATAATAGAGCCATACAAATATAAGCAGTATAGAACTGGCGGATTAGTGGATTACCACGAGGGACTATATTGTTAGAACAGCCGGCCGCCTGGGCGAATTTATGCTCAGGTGGTTTTTATACAAAGAAAAATTAGTACTAGGTATTAAAACCTGATAATAAAAATTAGTTAACCTAGTATAAATACAATTTATAGTAAGGCGGAAAATGCCGAGGAGGAAATTATTATGGAAAACAATAACAAAGCCTGGAACAGCTTCAAAGAAGGAAGATGGCAAAATATAATTGATGTTAGAGACTTTATTCAAACAAATTATATTCCTTATGAGGGTGATGATAGCTTCTTAGTTGGTGCAACTAAAAAAACAGAGAATGTTTGGAATAAGTGTCGTGAATTATTAGTGCAAGAAAACGCTAAAGGGGTACTTGATGTAGATACTGAGACTGTATCAACAATTACTTCACATAAACCGGGTTATATTGAAAAAGAAAATGAAGTAATTTTCGGCTTGCAAACAGATGCTCCATTAAAGCGTGGAGTTATTGTAAATGGTGGCGTAAGAATGGCAGAACAAGCTTGCAAAGAATATGGTTATGAATTGTCTCATGAAATAAGTAATATCTACAGCAAACATGCTACAACTCATAATTCAGCAGTATTTAACGTTTATACCGCTGAAATGCGTAAAGCTCGTAAGCTAGGGATTATTACTGGATTACCGGATGCTTATGGCCGTGGTCGGATTATTGGTGATTATCGTCGAATTGCGTTATATGGTATTAATGCTTTAATTAAGCAAAAACAAAATGATTTAGAAGCGATGTTTGAAGATAATATGTCCGAAGACACCATGCGTTATCGCGAAGAAATTGCGAAACAAGTTAAGGCTTTAAAAGATATTGCTAAAATGGCGGCAAGTTATGGTTTTGATATTACTGTGCCGGCAACAAATACTAAAGAAGCAGCACAATGGTTATACTTTGGTTATTTAGCGGCTATTAAAGAACAAAATGGTGCAGCGATGTCAATTGGTAGAACTTCTACCTTCTTAGATATTTATATTAATCGTGACTTAGCTAATGGCACATTAACGGAAGAAGAAGCACAAGAAATTATGGATCAATTAGTTATTAAATTGCGCTTAGCTCGTCACTTAAGAACGCCGGAATACAATGAATTATTTGCCGGTGATCCATTGTGGGTAACAGAAGCTATTGGTGGTATTGGTCAAGATGGACGTAGTCTAGTAACGAAGAACTCTTTTAGAGTATTACATACATTGTATAACTTAGGGCCGGCACCGGAACCTAATTTAACAATTTTGTGGTCTGATAAATTACCGCAAAACTTTAAAAATTTCTGTGCGAAGGTTTCAATTGATACTAGTGCGATTCAATATGAAAATGATGACTTAATGAGACCGATTTACGGTGACGATTATGCAATTGCTTGTTGTGTTTCGGCAATGCAAGTTGGTCGTCAAATGCAGTTCTTCGGAGCTAGAGCTAATTTGGCTAAAGCCTTGTTGTTAGCAATCAATGGTGGTAAAGATGAAAATACCGGAGAACAGCTTGCACCTGTAATGCCGGTACTTGATGGTGAATATTTAGATTATGAAGCAGTACGAAAAAACTATTCTAAAGTAATGGCTTGGTTGGCTGGATTATATGTTAATACTATGAATTTAATTCATTTTATGCATGATAAACATGCCTATGAAGCTTCGCAAATGGCTTTGCATGACAGCGAAGTTAAGCGTTTGATGGCCTTTGGGATTGCTGGTTTATCGGTTGCAGTTGATTCGTTAAGTGCAATTAAATATGGCAAAGTAAAACCAATCAGAGGTGAAAATGGTATCACTACAGATTTCGTGGTAGAAGGTGAACACCCTTGCTACGGTAATGGTGATGATAGTGTAGATATTTTTGCAAAAGAAATTACGCATGAATTTTTAACTGAGTTGAAAAAACATAAAACATATCGTGGGGCTGAGCATACTTTATCAGTATTAACGATTACTTCTAATGTTATGTATGGTAAAAAAACAGGGGCAACTCCTGATGGCCGTAAAGCTGGTGAAGCATTTGCTCCGGGCGCTAATCCAATGCATGGTCGTGATAATAAAGGGGCCATTGCAGCGATTAAGTCAGTAACAAATATTTCATACAAAGATTGTCGTGATGGTATTTCTTATACTTTCTCGATTGTGCCGGGGGCGTTGGGCAAGAGTCCGGAAGCTAGAATCAATAACTTAGTAGCAATATTGGATGGTTATAGTGTAAGTAAAGGTCACCATATCAATATTAATGTTTTTGATAGAGAGTTGTTAGAAAAAGCGATGCAAGAACCGGAAAATTATCCGCAATTAACGATTAGGGTTTCTGGTTATGCTGTTAATTTTGTAAAATTAAGCAAATCGCATCAAAAAGAAGTTATTAAACGTACTTTTTATCAAGCGGTATAATTAAGCTGAGGTTGGGGTGAAACCCAACCTTTCTTTATATCAAAATACAATTAATATTTTAATTTCCGAGGAAATAATTTTAAAGAAGGTGAAAAAATGGTAGGTTATTATCATTCTATTGATACAATGGGGACGGTTGATGGACAGGGTATACGTTATTTGGTTTTTTTAGCAGGCTGTAATTTAGGTTGTTTGTTTTGCCACAATCCTGATACTTGGAAGCTTGGAACAAAGACGATTACCGTAGAAGAAATTATTGCCGATTTTAATAGATATCGCCCTTTTTATGAAGCTTCTAATGGGGGCATTACTGTCAGTGGTGGTGAACCATTATTACAAGCTGATTTTGTAGCAGAATTATTTGCGGCAGCTAAACTTCAAGGGATTAGTACTACCCTAGATACTTCTGGTTTTGCGAAAATTGCTGATATTGATAAGGTATTACCATATACGGATCATATTATGTTTGGGTTGAAAGGTGTAACAAAAAGTAGTTATCAAAGGTTAACTAATGCTGACGGAGAAAGTATTATTGAGAATTTAAGGTATATGGCTACTAAGCATGAGCTTACTATTAGGTATTTAGTGGTACCAACGATTAATGACAGTGCCGAGGAAATAGCAGAGTTTATTGCACTGATACAGTCTTTACCTAACAAACATATTGTTGATTTACTAGGATATCATGAAATGGGTGTGTATAAATGGGAAGCTTTGGGGCTTGAATATAAGCTAAGGGAAATTAGACCGGCTAACAAAGAAGATATTAATAAAATTAAGAAAATGTTAAAAAAGGAACATATTATGGTATTGTAGTATCTTGCAATTAACGGTTAGATAAACTACAATTAAAAGGGCTTTGACAAGTCCTTGGAAGTTTTTAAAGATAAGGTGGAATATTTACTGATGAGTAATTTAGAAGTAGGTATCGTAGGATTACCGAATGTAGGAAAAAGTACATTGTTTAATGCTATTACTAAAGCTGGAGCGGAAGCGGCGAACTATCCGTTTTGTACAATTGAGCCTAATGTAGGGGTTGTTGATGTACCTGATCAGCGTTTAGATGTTTTATGCAAAATGAATTCAGCGAAAAAGGTAATTCCGGCAGCGATTCGCTTTGTTGATATAGCCGGATTGGTAAAAGGGGCAGCACAAGGAGAAGGTCTTGGTAATAAATTTTTATCGCATATTCGTCAAGTTGATGCTGTAGCCCAAGTAGTTCGTTGTTTTAATGATGAGAATATAACTCATGTTGAAGGTAGTCTTGATCCTTTGCGTGATATTGAAATAATTAATACGGAGCTGTGTTTAGCTGACTTGGAAAGTGTAGAAAAACGGATGGAACGCACTCAAAAGATGGTTAAAAGCGGCGACAAAAAAGCTAAAGTGGAAATGGACTTGTTAGAGCGTATTAGAGCAGTACTGGAAGAAGCTGTACCGGCTCGACGGGTGGAAATGAACGATGATGAAAAGTTAATGATTCGTGATCTTAATTTATTAACTTTAAAGCCAGCACTTTTTGTTGCTAATGTGGCGGAAGACGAAGTTGCTACAGCTGATAATGACAATCCATATGTTCAAAAAGTTAAAGCTTATGCTAAAGAAGAGGGCGCTGAAGTTGTTGTTGTATCAGCCAAGGTAGAGTCTGAAATTGCTGAACTTGGTGATGAAGATGCCAAGGAATTTTTAGCGGAATTAGGGTTAGAACAATCCGGCTTGGATAAATTAATTAAAGCTTCTTTTAAACTATTAGGCTTAATTACTTTCTTAACAGCTGGAGTGCAAGAGGTTAGAGCGTGGACAATCACAGAAGGAACAAAAGCACCGGAAGCTGGTGGAAAAATTCACTCTGATATAGAACGTGGCTTTATCCGTGCGGAAATTGTTTCATATGATGATTTGATAGCAGCCGGTAGCCAAAATGCTGCGAAAGAAAAAGGGCAAGTTCGATTAGAAGGTAAAGAATATATTATGAAAGACGGGGATGTAACCTATTTCCGTTTTAACGTATAATAAAAAACGTTTGCAATAGTTTTACTAAGGCAAACGTTTTTTTATTATCTAAGTTGTAATTTTACAATAAATATTATTTTTGTTAATATTATAGTGTTAATAAATAATGTTGTGAAGGAGGGGTGAAGATGTCGCAAGCTCAATGGGTGTTTAGTGCGGTCTTGATTACCTCCTTTTTTGGACCATTTTTAGGTAGTTCTATTAATTTGGCAATTCCTTATATGGCTAAAGAGTTTAATGTTTTACCAAGCTTTTTAACCTGGTATGTTTCGGCTTATTTGCTAGGCTCTATTGCTGTATTAGTGCCGATGGGGAAACTGGCTGATATTATGGGGCGGAAAAAAATTTATACCTATGGCTTATACTTATTTATTGTGATGACTATTGGCGCCGGCTTGGCTGATAGCTTGAGAATGTTGATAACTTTTTCGTTTTTACAAGGGATTGCGTCGGCGATGATTTTTAGCACCGGCATGACATTGTTAGTAGCGGTGCATAAAATAACAGAGCGTGGTAAAGTGATTGGCTATTCGGCAGCAGCTACTTATATCGGTTTGTCGCTCGGTCCATTTTTAGGGGGAATCATTACTCATTTTTGGGGTTGGCGCAGTATTTTTTTCTTGATTGCCATTGGCTTGGGTTTAAGTTTGATTGCTATAAAAAAAGTTCATGATGAATGGTATGGACAAAAAGAACCTTTCGATA
>JAGPMH010000021.1 GCA_018052945.1 Negativicutes bacterium
AACTTGATTGGTTGGTATCTTATTTTGTACAGTTTGTATAATTTCCTTATCATTTTTCAAGTCCACTAAAGGTAATTCTACATTATTGTCAACTTGTCCTTTAATCTCAACACTACCTTCAGAATTTAAATTGTTAGACGGCAATAAAAAATTATTAGTTTGCACTTGAGCTGTTGAAGGAACTGCACTTACTACACCAATTTCAGCAATACCTTGTTGCTTTACACTCTCTGTAACAGGGGCATTTAAATTGTTAACTATTAAATTAGTTAAACCAATTGGTGCTAATACATTTAAAATGTTAGCAACATTTTGCTCTGTTACAGCTTCGCCCAAATTACTTTCTGAAATATTTTCTGCTGCATTTTTAAATTCACTAGCAAAACTCCCAGCATTATTAGAATTAGCATTATTGCCGGTTTTAGCATTGACAGCTACTTTTGTTGGTTGATTAACAGCTACCGGATTTGTCATTTGCATAACTACTTGTCCTTGCATATTCTCACCTCCTTTCAATAATTAATATTCTAATTTTAACATATACAATTTATCAAGTTTGTGCAAGGTTATTTTTATTATCTTGAGTATTTTTTTTGATATTATTTCCAAAATACATTTTTTTAGTCAATTCTGCCCCTCTATCCGGTTCAAACCTTGCTAAAATTTTTGCCACCTGTTCATCTTCCATTTTGCTAAAAATCGCCAGCACTATATTATCTTCTAGCTTTTCCATCAGCCCAACGGCTTCATCAGGCTTCATACTGCCGTATAACACTGCTAGTTTACCAACGCGTTTTAACTCTTCTTTTTGTGCTAACTCCATTTGCCGTTTTAACTCTTCTTTATCAATTGCTACCGGCTTTGATAAGTCTTGTTTCACATTCTGCTCTATCTTTTCAGGAGACACTGCCGGAGGGAAATTAACCTTTACTGCTTGTGGGTTTTCTTCCACAACTTCCTTTGATAATTCTTCCCCGCCAAAATATTTACCGATAATAGGATACTTATTTAATTCTAATTTTTGTCCTAATTCTTGTGGGGTAAAGAAGTTTAAGTAAACTCCTACTGCAAAGCCACCACCAATTAGTGCAAAGAATAAAATAACAATCATTAATATTTTAAAAATTCGAAATAGCAATCCGCGTTTTTTGGGTTGAGGCTCTGTTTTTGGCTCTTCAACTACTACTTCTTCTTTTTTTTCTTCTTTTTTCACTTTAGTATTTTTATTTTTTTGAGATACTGCCATAAATAGAACCTACTTTCTAAGTTGCTATTATTTATAAATATCAAGCACTTTTTGGACATAGTTTTCTGTTTCTTTATATGGCGGAACTCCATTATAAGCTTTTACCGCCTGTGGCCCTGCATTATAAGCAGCAACAGCCTTTTTAACATCACCGTTAAAAGTATTTAATAATTCTTTTAAGTATTTTGTACCACCATCAATATTTTCTTGTGGGTTATAACTATTTGCTACCCCTAAGGCTTTTGCTGTATCGGGCATCAATTGCATAATACCAACGGCTCCGGCCTCTGAAACTGCATTTGGATTAAAATTAGATTCAACATTAGCAACCGCTTTAATAAGGTTTTTATCAACACCATATTTTTGAGCACTGGCATTGATGATATTTTCAAAAGAAAAATCACCATCAACTTTAGTATTACTATTAATGCCACTATCAGTATTTTTAATTTTCTGTTGTTCATTATCTAGAACTTTTTGAAAATTCAAGCCTCTTAACTCAGAATGATTCACACTCATCATGTTTTCAATTTGACTTATCCGCTTCATAACACCGGCAATACCGCTGATTGCTTCAATCATATTGTCACCTTACATTTCTTTTAAATATTTGCAAGCCAATTTCATCTAATTCTTTCTGCTCTGTTTGTAGTAAATCAGTTTTATATTCTTCAATCTTTTTTTCTTTTAATTGCTCTATAGTTTTTAATTTACTTATTTCTTCTTCTAATTTTTTCAGACAACAATTTTTATATTCAACTGCTATTCTGACCTGTTCTTGTTGATTTTTTATGTCATTTTGCAGTTTTTCAAAATAAACCGCATACGTCTTAAGTTCATCTATCCCAATACTTTTCTTTGTAACTTCATAATAGTCTTGCAAACACTGTTCATAAGCAGCTAATACTTGCTCCATTTTTTCTTCTTCAACTAATAATTTCGTATCAGCTTCAGCGAAAATTATTTGTGCTTGATCTTTTTTATGTTCAGAAACCTTTAAGAGAGTAGCCAACTGAAACTTAAACTTTTTCACAATCTAGCACCTCTTTTAACTACTAATCTATCATTAAATTTAGTAGCTTTTTAACTGTATCGTCATAATCATCACTTTCATAAACACCTTGCTGTAAAAAAGATTTAACAGCACTAATCATTGTTATCGCTTTATCAATTCCTGGATTGCTACCAGCAACATAAGCACCAATATTAATCAAATCTTCGGCCTCTTTATACACTGCTAAGATTGATCTTAGTTTCTGTGCTGCTTGATAATGTTCCTTCGAAACAATTTCCAACATTACCCTACTTACACTATTTAACACATCAATTGCCGGATAATGATTTTGTGCAGCAATACTACGTGATAAAACAATATGTCCATCTAAAATACTGCGTACAGCATCAGCAATAGGTTCATTCATATCATCACCATCAACTAGCACTGTATAAATCCCAGTAATTGAGCCATTAGCACTAGTACCAGCTCGTTCCAATAATTTAGGTAACATTGCAAAAACCGACGGTGTATAACCTCTAGTTGCCGGTGGCTCACCTACTGTTAACCCCACTTCACGTTGTGCCATTGCAAACCTGGTTACCGAGTCCATCATCAACACAACATTCATGCCTTGATCTCTAAAGTACTCAGCAATCGCAGTTGCTGTCATCGCACCTTTTATTCTAACTAAAGCTGGTTGATCTGATGTTGCCACTATTACTACTGATTTTTTTAATCCTTCTTCGCCTAAGTCACGTTCAATAAACTCTCGAACTTCGCGACCACGCTCACCAATTAAAGCAATAACACTAATATCAGCCTCAGTATTTCTAGCAATCATTCCTAGTAAAGTACTTTTACCGACCCCACTACCTGCCATAATACCAATCCGTTGTCCACTACCCATAGTAATTAATCCATCAATAGCTCGAACTCCCACCGAAACCTCGGTCGTTATTCTTGGGCGCGACAATGGATGTGGTGGCATTGCATTGAGCGGATATTCCATATTTGTCGCTAACGGACCTTTACCATCAATCGGATTACCTAAACCATCTAGAATTCTCCCCAATAAATGTCTACCAACATTAACCTTTAACATTCTTTGCGCCGAAATTACTTCACACCCCGGCCCAACTCCTTGCATTTCACCAATTGGCATTAATAAAACTCTGCCTTGACGAAACCCCACCACTTCAGCTGGAATAGGTGGCGAGTCATTAGTCTTAGAGCTAACGTAACACAACTCTCCTAAACTTACGTTAGGTCCTTGTGATTCGATAACCAAGCCAATAACTTGCGTTATTCTGCCATTCATTTTGATTGGTTCAGACAAATTTATCGCATTAATATATTTATTAACATCAAATTCCATATTATATTACATCCATTACAGCTTTTTTCAAAACATCCATTTGAGTACTAACTCTCGCATCAACCGTACCACTATCAGTTTCTATAACACAACCGCCATTTTCAATAGTCTTATCGGCCGTAATAACTATAGCATTTTCTTTGCCAATCATCATTTGGAATTCATATTTTGCTAATAAAACTAACTCGTAATCAGCAGGTGATACTCTGATATTTAGATTTTCCTGATCACGAACCTTCTCCAACGCTGATTTTACTAAAGGCAATACCAACATTGGCATTTCGTTAAATTGCTGCGGAATAACTTTTTCAGCAATGGCTACAGCAATTTCCACAATTTGTTGCTCTGCTTTTAAAATATTGTCTTTTGTCTGCTGTTCTGCAGTTTTTATGATTCGCTGGGCTTTTTCCACCGCTTCTTCAATCTCAACTTGCATTTGTTGTTTAATATCGTCTAGCCCTGCTGTTACGCCCTCATCATGCCCTTGTTGAAAACCTTCATCATAAGCTTGAGTTTTTATTGTTTCAGCTTGTTTTTCAGCTTCTAATATTATAAACTCAGCTTGTTTCTCAGCTTCTTTTAGAATATCTTCTTTTTCTAGTTCTGCTGCCTTAATAAATTCAGCTGCTTTTTTATTTTGCTCTTCGATAATCGCATTACAAGCTTTTTCCATCTCTAGATCGATTTTCGCTTGTTGCCCTTCCTTAATAACAGGTTTTTCAATATGAATTTCGGGATTAATAATTATTTTTGGTGTTTTATCTAAGCTGACACTTTTTATCACCTTATGCAATTATTTCGTCCCCTTTACCACGAGCTACAACAATTTCACCAGACTCTTCTAATTTTCTAATAACATTAACAACTTTTTGTTGTGACTCTTCAACATCTCTAATCCGTACAGGACCCATATATTCAATTTCTTCTCGTAACATTTCAGCTGCACGATTGGACATATTTTTAAATACTTTTTCGCCAACATCTGAGGTTGCCGCTTTCAGTGCTAATGCTAAATCCTTAGACTCAATTTCACGAAGCACTAATTGTAACGATCTGTCATCTAACATGACAATATCTTCAAATACAAACATTCTGCGTTTAATTTCTTCCGCAAGCTCTGGATTTTGAATTTCTAAGTTCTCAATGATTGTGCGTTCAGTAGTTCTGTCAACCCTATTCAAGACTTCAACAATCGAGCCTACACCACCAGCGGTAGTAAAGTCTTGTGTAACCAACGATGATAATTTTCTTTCTAAGATTCGTTCCACATCTCTTAATACATCCGGTGAAGTTCGATCCATCATCGCAATCCTTTTCGCTACTTCTACTTGGCGTTCTGAAGGAAGTGCCGATAATATTGTTGCCGATTGTTCTGGATGTAAATAGGCCATAATCAATGCTATTGTTTGCGGATGCTCAGATTGAATAAAGTTAAGTAGTTGTGCCGGATCAGTTTTTCTGGCAAAATCAAACGGTCTTATTTGTAAGCTGGTTGTCAATCTATTGATTATGTTTACTGCTTTTTCTGTGCCAAGTGCCTTTTCCAGTACCGTTCTGGCATACTCTAAACCACCACTGGAAATATATTCTTTCGCTATCATCATTTGATAAAACTCTGATATAACTTGTTCTTTTTGCTCTTGCGTAACTTTTCTTTGGTTTGCTATTTCTAAGGTGAGTTTTTCAATCTCCTCATCTTGCAAATGTTGAAAAAGTATCGAGGAATACTCCGGGCCTAGAGTAATAAATAAAATTGCCGCTTTTTGTTTATTATTTAATGGTTCACTACCATACATATACTCACCTACATATTATTAAAATATTAACTCCGACTGTATAAGAGTTGTTTCAGAGTTATCATTGATAACCCTGAAACAAAATTATTCCTCTGCCAACCAAGTGCGTACTAATTGTGCAACGTCTTCCGGTCTTGTTTGAATTAATTTTTCAATTGCTTC
Source organism: Negativicutes bacterium (assembly GCA_018052945.1). Classification (NCBI taxonomy): domain Bacteria; kingdom Bacillati; phylum Bacillota; class Negativicutes; species Negativicutes bacterium. The sequence goes on from JAGPMH010000021.1 coordinate 5,577, forward strand.
GCGTTCAGTTAACAACGCTTTTTGTTCCGGCGTTAACTCTTCTTCAGCAGTTTCTCCACTAGCTACAAAGACACCACCCTCTGAAGTTCTCATCATTGCACTTTCTAACTCTCTTTGTTTTGCAGCTTCTTCTAGCATACGTTGTTTGCGTCTTCTTAAGATAACAAGCACTATTCCTAAGATTAGTAGTAATGCTAGTACACCAATAGCAATCCACATATACATTTTTTGTTTTGCTAATTCTTCTTCTTCTTTTAGCTGTTTATCCATTAACTCAGTGCTAAATGGCAAGCTTTCAACCGAAATAGCATCACCTCTCGTTGCATTAAAACCAATCGAAGATGAAACAGCTTTTAATAAACTATCCTGTTGTGTTTTGTTTATTTTTTCATCGACTAACACCGCTACCGTCAATCTTTTAATTGATCCCGGTGCAGCAATAACTTTTTCTTTAGTTTCATTAATTTCATAATTGCGTGTAACTTCTTTTTTCTCGTATTCCGATTGCGTAGTATTGTTATTAGCAACATAGCCCGGAATGTTAGAAGTTGTACCAGCCGGTCCGCCGGAGGTGTTACCAGTACCTTTGTAAGATTCATTACTTTCTTGTGAACTTCTAATTATCCCTTTATCATCAACTACAGGTTCAAAAGCTTGTCGATCCGTAGTTCGTTGATCAAAATTGAGTTCAACGTTAACTCTGGCCACAGCTTTACCTGCTCCCAAAACTTGATCTAATAGTGTTTGAACATCATTTTGTAAATTATCTTGAACTTTTTTAGTCATTTGCAATTGCGTTAAAGTTACTGTTCCCACAGAGTCATCTTGCTCATTGGAATTATTTAAAACTTTGCCGGACACATCGACAATTGTTATATTCTCAGGTTTCAAACCTTGAATACTATGTGACGCTAAGTTAACAATCCCTTTGACTTGCTGTTTAGAAAGCTCTGCTGCCGGTTTAAGCTTCAACATAATCGAAGCAGTAGCCGGTTTTTCATTTTTTTTGTATAAACTATCTTCCGGTAATACTATATGAACTCTGGCTTTTTCAACCTCTGCCATCTGCTCAATCGTTCTAGTCAATTCCCCTTGCAAAGCTTGCAAATAGTTAACTTTATTTTGGAATTCTGTAACACCTAGCTTATTTTGGTCAAATATTTCAAAGCCTTTTTGCCCTCTAGGTAAGCCTAATGTTGCAAGCTCTATTCTCGCATTATGAACATCCTTTGACGGCACCAGAATTGCCGTTCCGTTAGAGGACTCCTGCGGTTCATACTTTATCTTCATCTCTTTTAATTTAGCTGCAACCTCGCCCGCATCTTTGGCTTCCATCCCTGTAAATAAAGGCACCATATCAGGTCTATTACCCCACCAATAGCTGCCACCTAATATCGCTAAAGTAAGCAATACTGCGGTGATGATAATAGTATATTTCTGCCTTTTTTCAAGTTTGTTCCAAACCTGTCGAGACTGTTCTTTCCAGTCTGCCATCGTCTCATCCTTTCACCTAATACCGCATATTGCTAATTCTAAACTTGCATTCTCATTATTTCTTGGTAAGCTTCGACCATCTTATTACGGACTTGCATCGTTAACTGCACAGCGATGGATGCCTTTTCACCGGCAATAACAACTTCTGAAATATCTTCAACTTGTCCGGCTGCCAACTTCATATTAGCTACTTCTGATTGTTTTTTTAATGTATTAACTTCTTTTAATGAATCACTTAAAAATTCACCAAAAGACTTCGTTTCTACCTGCTGTTGATTACCGATTGTATCAACAAAACTGGCTTTAACAGGCATCAGTTGTAATGGTTCAATTCTCATTTAATATTACTCCTTAACCTCTTCCAATTTCTAAAGCCTTCATCGCCATACTTTTTGCGGAGTTAAGCGCTGTCGTATTAGCTTCATAAGCTCTAGTTGCCGTAATCATATCTACCATTTCCGAAACAATATTTAGGTTAGGTAGTTCCACATAACCTTCTTTATTGGCATCAGGATGATTGGGGTCATATACCAATTTCCCAGGTGCCCCATCCTCAATTATACCGGTAGCTCTAACACCACTACCGGTTTTCATCTTTTTCGATAATATTTGTGAAAATGAATTAATGCCCTGATTATCACGTTCTTCAAATGTAACTATTTTTCGTTTGTAAGGCCCGCCTTCAACTGTTCTAGTAGTATTGGCATTAGCAATATTATTACTAATAACATCCATTCTTAGTCTCTCAGCGGTCAAACCTGATGCCGAAGCATCAATAGCGCCAAACATGCTCATACAAAAACTCCTATCTCTTCATTATTTTTGTCCGGATATAACGCTCTTCATCCCTGAAAAATAATCACCCATCCTAGTTGCTACAGCATTATAATAAATACTGTTTTTTGCCAAGTTAGCCATTTCAATTTCAATGTCTACATTATTTTTATCAGTTCTCATGCTGGTTTCATTGATTTGATCAACAACCGGCTGAACATTTTTTAAGCCTTTTTTCAAAGGCAAATGTTTTTCGTTCGTTCTGGCCATTTTCAATTTACCAGCATTAGAATCATCTAACTCTTGACTTAATAAGTCTTCAAACATTACTTCACTTTTTTTGAAGTTAGGAGTATTAACGTTAGCAATGTTATTGCTAATTACCTTTTGTCGTAAAGTAGCTGCTCCCATTGCATTTTGTAAAACGCTTACTACCGGAGAAGATGTTATTCGATCTAACATTTTATACCTCCATATTAAAATAAAACTTAAAACTATGGTTTAAGTTAAAAATACTCACAAAAACACATAGATTCTACTTCTACATAAATTAGAAAAATTCCTTTAAGCTCAAAAAAATTTTAGCTATTTTTCCATAAATAGTCACAATGTCCTAACGTCTCTCTAGTCACAAAAAGAAACGTACCCTAGGTACGTTTCTTTTTGTCAAATTTTTCTTATCGCATCTATTAATAAATCATTTAGCACTCTGATATAAGTACCTTTCATTCCCAATGATTTTGACTCAATAACACCGGCACTTTCAAACTTTCTCAAAGCATTAACAATAACCGATCTTGTTATTCCGGCTCTATCAGCAATTTTACTAGCAACTAATAAGCCCTCATTACCTTCAAGTTCATTGAAAATATTAATGGCCGCTTCTTTCTCAGAATATGAAAGTGTTGTTAACGCGATTTGCACTCTAGCTTTTTTTCTGGCTTCTTCTTCAATCTTTTGTGTAGAGTCACGAATTATTTCCATCCCAACTACGGTCGCACCGTATTCAGCCAAAATTAAATCTTCATCAGTAAACTCTTGACTAAATTTAGCCAATATTAATGTGCCGATTCTTTCCCCAACACCATATATCGGTACAATAGTCGTAATTTTATCATTAAATAAACACTTATCACCATCTGCAAAGGCACAATTACCACTTTTCAATCTCAAATTAGGCGAAGTTTCATTTATTCTCAATAGCCATTCCACATATCTTTTAGGAAATTCGCTAACAGCTACAACATTATCCATCATGATGTTGCATTCAAATTCGTCCAACAATGAATAGCCTAGTATTTGACCATTTTTACCGACAATATATACATTGGAAACGATAACATTGCTTAATACACTGGAAATACCATTGAACTCAACATTTTCTGATTTTTGCAGCAATTTATTTATCTTTCTGGTTTTATCTAATAAGCTATCCATTTAAATCCTACCTTTCAAAGTAAACCTATAAAATAAAGCGACTTAAATCTTCATCTATAATAATATGTCCAAGTTTATCTTTAACATATTGTTGATCTATTATTACGGTTGTTCCACTTAATTCCGGAGCTTCAAACGATAAATCTTCCAACAGTTTTTCTAACATTGTATGCAACCTTCTCGCACCTATGTTTTCCATTTGTTCATTGACTTTATGAGCCATTTTGGCCAATTCTTCTATCGCCTCGAGCTTAAAGGTTATTTTAACATTTTCCGCCATTAACATTGCCTGATATTGCTTTATTAGACTATTGGCAGGCTCTGTTAATATTTGCTTAAAATCAGCTTCACTTAAGTTGGTTAACTCCACCCTAATCGGGAAACGACCTTGTAATTCAGGAATCAACTCCGACGGCTTTGATATATGAAACGCACCGGCTGCAATAAATAAAATATGGTCAGTTTTCACAGCACCATACTTAGTATTTACTGTTGTTCCTTCAACAATCGGTAATATATCACGCTGTACGCCTTCTCTTGACACATCGGGTCCGGAAGAATTATTTCTTCCGGCTATTTTATCAATTTCATCAATAAATACAATACCATTATTTTGTGCTAAATCCAAGCCTTCATTGATGACATTATCCATATCAATCATTTTTTGTGCTTCTTCTTGCATGAAAATTTTTCTGGCATTTTTCACTGTTATTTTTTTCTTCTTTTGCTTTTTCGGCAATAAATTTCCCAGCATATCTTGAATGTTACTGCCAATCTCTTCTAACCCAGCTCCCGCAATCATCCCTACCATCGGTCCTTTATTATCTTCAACATAAACTTCAATCAATTCATCTTCTAACTCTTGATTTAAAAGTTTATTTCTAAGTTCTGCTTTTTTTTGTAATTTTTCTTGTTCAATAACAGCTGCTGCTTCCGCTGAAATACTGAGTTCTTTAGGTTCATTATTTTCTAGATTGTTAAACAGTAATTCAAACTGATTTTTATTTTCTCCTTGTTCTTCCATAAAACAATCTAAAATTTTCTCATCAACTATAATTTTAGCGTCACTTTCAACTTTTTGTAAATGATTACTTTTTACTATTTGTATCGCTTTTTCTGCTAAATCTCTAATTATTGACTCAACATCGCGGCCAATATAACCAACTTCTGTAAATTTAGTCGCTTCCACCTTAATAAAAGGCGCTTGTACTAATTTGGCAATGCGTCGTGCTATTTCTGTTTTTCCGACACCGGTTGAACCAATCATTAAAATATTCTTAGGAATAACATCATCTTTTAGCTCTGTCGCTAACCGTTTACTACGCCATCTATTACGCAAAGCAATTGCTACTGATTTTTTTGCCTGAAATTGTCCAACAATATATTTATCTAGCTCACTTACAATTTGTTTTGGTGTTTTTTCGTTCATAACTGTCTCCTAGTCTAAAAATTCTACAGTAATATTATTGTTAGTAAAAACACAAATATCAGCAGCAATCTTTAAGGCTTCTGTACTTATTTCTTGTGCTGTCAGTTCAGAATATTTTACAAGAGCCTTCGCTGCGGCCAACGCATATGAGCCCCCCGAACCAATAGCAATAACACCATCATCAGGCTCAATCACTTCGCCGTTTCCTGATAAAACCAGCATGTTTTCACTGTCAGCAACTATTAGCATTGCCTCTAATCGTCTTAAGATTTTATCAGTCCGCCACTCTTTCGATAGTTCCACGGCAGCTCTGGTAAGATTGCCATTATAACTTTCCAATTTAGCTTCAAACTTTTCAAACAAGGTAAATGCGTCTGCTACCGATCCGGCAAATCCGGCTAAAACTTTTCCTTTGTATAATTTACGGACTTTTTTAGCTTTGTGTTTCATAACAGTATTTCCACCAAAGGTAACTTGACCATCACCGGCCATCGCAATTTTACCCTGGTGGTTTACTGCTACAATTGTCGTGGCATGAAACATAAAACCCTCCTATTTCAACAGTACTTCTTTATATTGGTTTAAGCGATCCAACGCTCTTTGAGCAATGGTTCTATTTTTTAATTTTTTATCTTTTATTCTTTCTTCTAATGGTGGCAATAGTCCAAAGTTAACATTCATCGGTTGAAATTTTTTCATATCAGCATTAGTTATATATTGACACAAAGCCCCATGGGCAGTATCACTTTGTAATTCAATTAAATCTTCATTTTTTGCCAATTTTGCAGCATTAATTCCGGCAATTAACCCCGAAGAGGCAGATTCAACATAACCTTCCACTCCTGTTATTTGTCCGGCAAAAAAGATATTGCTATTTTCTTTCATCTGCATTGTTGGTTTTAATATCTTCGGAGAATTGATAAAGGTATTTCGATGCATTACACCATAACGCACAAATTCGGCTTTTTCTAACCCCGGAATCAAACCAAACACCCTTTTTTGCTCCGGCCATTTCAAATGAGTTTGAAAACCTACAATGTTATAAAGAGTTCCGGCATGATTATCTTGTCTTAATTGCACTACCGCATAAGGCTTTTCACCAGTAACAGGATGTTCTAAGCCCACTGGCTTTAACGGACCATAACGCAGAGTATCAACACCACGACTAGCCATTTCTTCTACCGGCATACAACCTTCAAAGAAAATTGCTTTTTCAAACTCTTTCAACGGTGTTGTTTCGGCCTTGACCAACTCATTCCAGAAGTTTAAATACTCTTCTTTATTCATCGGACAATTATAATAATCATCATCACCTTTACCATATCTAGAAGCTTTATACACTTTATTTAAATCTACGGAATCGATTTCTAAAATCGGTGCCGCCGCATCATAAAAATATAAATATTCTTCACCGGTAATCTTAGCTATTTCAGCTGATAAGGTTGGTGATGTAAGTGGACCACTGGCAATAATAACAATTTCATCCTGTGGCACTGTCGTTATTTCAGCGTTTATTATCTTTATCAACGGATGTGCTTTAATTTTTTCTGTAATGTATTTACTAAATTCCTCACGGTCTACAGCTAAAGCTCCACCGGCCGGAACCTTAGTATGATCAGCAGCTTCGATAATTAAGGAATTTAATTGTCTCATTTCTTCTTTTAACAATCCTACTGCATTTTCAATAGTAGCACCACGCAAAGAATTACTACATACCAATTCTGCATAATACTCAGTTTTATGCGCCGGTGTATTAACACTTGGTCTCATTTCATATAACTCAACATTACAACCACGTTGGGCAATTTGCCATGCCGCTTCAGATCCAGCTAATCCGGCGCCAATTACAATAACTTTAGTCACAACCGTTCCTCACATTCATTATTTCTTAGTTTTTTTCTTAACAGTTTTTTTAGCTACTGTCTTCTTTTTTTCAGCAACATTAACTTTATCATTGTCTGTTGCTTCTTTTTTCTTTTGCTTATCTATAATTTTATTGATTGGATGATCAATTCTTGTTTCACAACTTTCATTACTACAATAATTTAAGAACCTACCACTACTCATATTATGTCGTAAAATAAAGCTTCCACATTTTTCACAATTTTGCGTTTGTGGAACATCCCAAGTTACATAATCGCACTCTGGGTATGCTTTACAACCATAAAAAATCCGCCGTCTTTTAGTTTTGCGTTCAACAATTTCCGCCTGACATTTCGGGCACTTTACCCCAATCTCTTTTAATAAAGGCTTAGCATTTCGGCATTCCGGAAAACCTGGACAAGCTAAAAACTTACCAAAACGGCCTTGTTTTATAACCATTAGTCTTCCACAATTTTCACATGGAATATCAGATACTTCTACCGGTAATTCTACCTGACCAATAACCTCTTCAGCATGACTTAAAGTTTCAGCAAACGGTCCGTAAAACTCTTGCAATAATTGATTTTTATTGATTTGCCCAACCGCAATTTCATCTAGTTTATTTTCAAGGCTTGCAGAAAATTGAGCATCAACAATTTTTTCAAAATACTCATTTAATAAGTCAACAACAACAAAGCCCAGCTCAGTCGGTTGAAATTTCTTTTCTATTTTTATAACATACCCTCGACCTAAAATAGTTTCAATAATCGGAGAATATGTACTAGGTCGACCAATTCCTTTTTCCTCCAGAACCTTCACTAATGACGCTTCGGTATAGCGTGGTGGTGGCTCCGTAAAATGTTGTTTGGGTAAAACCTTATGTAATATCAATGCTTGATTTATTTCAAGTTCCGGCAAAGTAACATCCTTATCATCTTCTTTGTTATCTTTTCCTTCGACATACACCGCCATAAACCCAGGGAATTTCATAATTGAACCATTGGCTTTAAGTTCATATTGATCGGCCTTAATGGCTACTGCCACTGTATCATAAACAGCCGGCATCATTTGACTAGCTAAAAATCTTTCCCAGATAAGCTTATATAACTTATATTGATCTTTTGACAAATATTTTTCTAAGTTTTCTGGCACTAATACAATTTCTGTCGGTCTAATTGCCTCATGGGCATCTTGCGCTTTTTTATTGCTATAATTAGGCGGAGTTGCCGGCAAATAGCTATCGCCGAATTTTTCAACAATATAAGTAGCAGCTTCTTGTTGTGCTATTTCAGAAATTCTAGTTGAATCAGTACGCATATAGGTTATTAAACCGACCGGACCTTTACGCCCCAATTCTACGCCTTCGTATAATTGTTGTGCAACCATCATCGTTTTACGCGATGTAAATCCTAATTTACGCGAAGCATCTTGTTGTAGCGTGCTCGTAATAAATGGTGCTACCGGTTTACGCTGACGTTCTCTTTTTTTAACATCTGCAACAATAAAGCTTGCTTGTTCTAATTCATTTTTTATCTTTTCCGCCGTAGCTTCATCATTTATTTCAATTTTTTCACCACGACAAGAGGTTAACACTGCCTCAAAATTGGAACCTTTATTATGTTCTTTTAATTTAACCGGAATACTCCAATATTCTTTACTGATAAAACGCTCTATTTCTTTTTCCCGATCACAAATCATTTTGACCGTAACTGATTGAACTCGACCCGCGCTTAAGCCCTTACGAACTTTTTTCCATAACAGCGGACTAAGTTTATAACCAACAATACGATCCAACATTCTTCTGGCTTGTTGGGCATCAACCCTATCATGATTGATTTTATTCGGTTTTTTCACCGCACCTTGGATAGCATTTTTCGTTATTTCATTGAAAACAATTCGACAATTTTCGTTATTATCAATATTTAAAATATGAGCTAAATGCCAAGCAATGGCCTCACCTTCACGGTCAGGGTCAGAGGCTAGAAAAACTTTATCAGCATTTTTCGCTGCTGTTTTAAGTTTTTTTATAATATCACCCTTACCTCTAATATTAATATACTTAGGAGCAAAATTATTTTCAACATCTATCCCAAACTGACTTTTCGGCAAATCTCTTAAATGTCCCATTGATGCTAAAACTGTATAGTTCTTCCCTAAAAACTTTTCAATCGTTTTAGCTTTAGCCGGTGATTCCACCACCACTAATGTTTTACTCAAAATACTACCTCCTTAGCGATTTTTATGTAGCTTTGATAGCTCGTCTTAATCACTAATCCCCTTAATTCTAATTGTAATAATATAAAACTTACTGCGCTTATATCAAACTGACTTTCCAGCACTAACTCATCGATACTACTACCGACTTCAGCAGAAAGCAATTGTAAAATTGCGTTCTCTTCTGGTGTCACAGTTAATTGTTCGGTTGCCTTAATTCTTTTTGCCCAAGAATATTCTTCTAAAATATCTTGGCTTGACTGAACTAATTTTGCCCCTTGCTTAATTAAAGCATTGCAACCTCTACTTTGCTCGGCAAAAATACTTCCGGGCACAGCAAAAATGTCCCGACCTTCACTTAACGCCAATTCCGCTGTTATCAGCGCACCACTCTTTTCTGCCGCTTCAACAACGACTATTCCATTCACCAAGCCACTAATAATTCTATTGCGACAAGGAAAATAAGCCGGATTAGGTTTTGTTCCGGGATAATACTCTGAAATAATCATCCCATTATCTTTTATTTTATCAAATATCTTTTTATTTTCCGGTGGATAAACAACATCAATCCCACAGCCCAATACTGCAACTGTTGCACCTTGTTCTAACGCTCCAAGATGAGCTGCTGTATCTATGCCTCTAGCTCCACCACTAACAACTAACCCCGTTGCTGCTGTTATCTCGCCTGCTAACATCTTAGCTACATTTTTTCCGTAACTTGTAGCTTTACGAGAACCGACAATCGCAATACTATTAGAAAAATCTATCATTGCACCATAATAATAAAACAGCACCGGTGGATTAAAGATATGACGTAGCTTATCAGGATAAACTTCATCATAAATGCTACAAACCTTGATATTCTTCTTGGTCAATTCTTTCGCCCAAAAATCGGGGTTATTATTTACCCCTCTCATTTTAAGAAGTTTATCACAAATACCTTTATTGAGGCAACCACTTAATATGATATCTTTTTCACTTGCTTCCCAAACTGTTTGACTCGAACCAAAATATTTTATCAATTTTTGTATTTGTTGATAACCTAAACCGGGGACTTTGGTTAAAGAAATCAAAAACATGTTTTCCAAAATAACTCACCACCATTTATTATTATGGTTTTGCTTTATATTGAAATTTATACCCCAAATATAAGACTATATTTGGGGTATAAATTTCGATATATCATCTTTATACTTTTCAATTGTAGTTTTATCCGGACAATCCTTTAACAAAGTCGCTATTGATTTACCTTGTAAACAAAACTTTTCATTTAGTTCTGCAATCGGGATTAACACAAATTTACGTTCTGCGAGAAAAGGATGTGGAATTTTTAAATTTTCTTCATTAACTGTTTCATTCTTATAAGTTAAAATATCAATATCAATCAAGCGCGGTCCCCAATGAACAAGCCTTTTCCGTCCCATTTCTTCTTCAATTTCCAAACATTTTTGCAATAAAATCATCGGTGATAATGTGGTGTCAATACTTACAACAATATTTAAAAATTGCGGTTGGTTTTTAAAACCAACCGGTTCTGTTTCATACAGCGATGATACTTGTAATATTTTGACAACCTCATTCAACAACTGCAAGGCTGTCAAAATATTTTCCTGACGATTTCCAATATTAGTCCCTAAGCCCAACAGAATCATTAAGAACGTCTCCGTAAAACCTCAATTTGTACATAATCCAACCCTCCGGCAATCGGCACAGCCGGTTTACGAACCTTTACGGAAACACCAATAATTTGATCAAACTCTAATAAAATGCTGTCACCAACATTTGCCGCTAACGCTTCCATCAAACAAAATCTTTTATTTTCCACAATATCTTTAATTAAATTGTAAATTTCCACATAATTTACAGCATCACTTAAATCATCACTTAACGCCGCTTTATCAAAATCAACTTCCATTTGTACATCTAGATAATAACGTTGCCCTAATTCTCTTTCATGCTCAAAAGCACCATGAAATCCGTAAAACATTAAGTTTTTTAATAAAATATTATTTTTCATATAATTCACTCTCCATAATTATATCTGTCATTTTTATTGCTCTTGTTACCGCCTTAACATCATGTACTCTTAAAATTTGCACCCCCTTAGTTTTACCTAAAACAGCCGTGGCAATTGTGCCTTCAACTCTTTCATCCACTTCTACCCCTAAGGTCTCGCCAATAAATCTTTTTCGGGATGTTCCCAGTAAAATCGGACATCCCAAAGCTTGTAATCTTTCTAACTTTGCCATTAGATATAGATTTTGTTTTGTATCTTTACCAAAACCTATTCCTGGATCAATAATAATATTTTCTTGTTTTATTCCAGCTTTTAACCCAATATCAATACTTTGCTGTAAAAATGCTAGCATTTCTTCAATAACATCATTTTCATAAAAATTATTTTCTTTGTTATGCATCACAACAACCGGGACATTATAGTTAGCAATTATCTCCGCCATTTTGTGATCATATTGTAACCCCCACACATCATTAATAATATGTGCTCCCAGCTTAAGCGCAGCTTCCGCCACCTCAGCTTTATAGGTGTCTATTGATATTGGCACCGGACATTTTGGTAATATATATTCTAATATTGGCAATAAACGCTCTAATTCCTGCTTTGCCGTAATTTTTTTTCCACCATTATATGGTCTAGTAGACTCAGCCCCAATATCAATAATATCAGCACCGTCGGCAATCATTTGATTTAAATGTTGCAAGGCTTTGTCAGCATTATTAAACTTACCACCATCAGAAAATGAATCTGGCGTTAAATTTAATATCCCCATTATCAGCGTTTTTTTATTATCAATTACTAAACTTTTGTCGCTCCAGTGATAATCACGCACAGTAGTTGCTTTATAATCTTGAATTACTAGTTCAATCTGTTCCGCGATTTTTTTCGCACCCCATGGTTGAATTTTTAATTGTGCCAACGCAACTTTGTATTGTTTCATTGTTGCAAAGACCAATAAATCTGTATATTCGATACTAAGGTCAATAGTTCCTCTAGCTACTGCAACTTCTGCTCCTTTTGCTAAAAAAGTTTGCTTAATAACATTAGCTACTTTGGTTTTGACTTTAGGTATTTTAACTACTTTAAATAACCCTTTTGCTTTCATTATTTCAACACCAACCTTGTCACAGTTGATATTAAATAATTCTTGTTCTACACTTTTAATATCTTCTAATTTTATAATATACGGAATTGTATTCATTACAGTCTCCTCTTGCTACTTAAGTTATATTTATTGTATCATAAGTTATACTTAAGATAAAATTCAAATGACAGTAGGAGGTATTTATGAAAAAAAGACGTTCTCTTGATAGTTTTAACTTACCAATTACTGATATTAAAGCAGGCTTTTATTCTGATATCTATTTTTCGCGCACTAAAGAAATATTAGCCAAAGAACATTATAATCCAACCGTAGTAATGCAGGTTTTTCAAAGAAATGATGCGACATTGTGCGGGATAGATGAAGCTATTGCCATTATAAAAAATTGTGCTGATAACAGCCATCAACTAAAAATTAAAGCTTTGCATGATGGTGATGATATTGCCCCTTGGGAAACTGTTATGCTAATAGAAGGAAAACTAGCTGACTTCGTCCATCTGGAAACAGTCTATCTGGGAGTTTTAGCTCGTCAAACTAAAGTTGCCACTAATGTTAAGAACTCCCTTCAAGCTGCTAAGGGCAAACCAGTAATATTCTTTCCTTCACGCTTTGACCATTACACTGTACAGCAAAGCGATGGCTATGCCGCTCATATTGGCGGTATTGATAGTGTTTCCACTCCTGCCAACGCTTTTTATTGGCAGGGTAACGTTGTTGGCACAATCCCCCATGCCTTAATTGCCGCTTATCATGGCGATACCCTTAGAGCAACTTTAGCTTTTGCTGAAAACATTGATTCTGCCGTTAAAGTTGTGGCTTTAGTTGACTTTCACAACGACTGTGTTAACACCGCTTTAGAAATCGCTACAGCACTTAAAGGTAAACTATTTGCGGTCAGACTTGATACTTCTGATAAAGTTGTCGATAAATCCTTATGGACTGAACTTGGAACTTTCGTTCCGACTGGTGTTAATCCATTCTTAGTCCAAAAAGTTCGTTCAGCACTTGATAACGCTGGGTTTAACCATGTTAAAATAATGGTTTCCGGTGGCTTCAACGCCGAAAAGATCAAACAATTTGAAGCCGATAAAGTTGCTGTAGATATTTATGCTATTGGTAGCAGTATTTTTAAAAACAATATTGACTACACTGCTGACATTGTAATGGTTGATAATAAACCTAGCGCTAAATTCGGTCGAAAGTACAATGAAAATCCTAGATTAAGCGAGGTATAATATGTTATTTACTGGAGATATATTATTAGTTATCAGTATAATTCTTATATCATTTTATTCTTATGAAGACAATTTATTTCATAAATAGTAATAGGTCAAAATGTTAGACAACATTTTGACCTATTTTTTTGCAAAAAAATAAGGAGGAAATCCTCCTTTAAATATTATAATATTCGACTTGCTCCAATATAGCATCTACCCCAGTAACCATAGGCTAAAGAATCAACTCTTACCCCACTACTGGAAGTAGCGCTGATAAATTCATTATTGCCAATGTATATACCGGAATGTGATACTCCATAGCCATCAGTTGAGAAAAACACTAAATCTCCCGGTTGTAGGGAAGATACATGTCTACCAACTTCATATTGAGCATCAGCTGTACGAGGCAAATAGACACCATAATTAGCAAAAACATATCTTACAAATCCCGAACAATCAAATCCACCTGGACTAGTGCCACCATAAACATATGGTGTTCCAATATATTGGTAAGCATTTTGAATAATGCCTCTAACCATTGAGGTTGAACCAGAACGGCTAACCGGCATTTCACTACCTAACATCGCACGATAAGTGGCCTGTCCGACAATACCGTCACTATCAAGGCCTCTATCGGCTTGAAACGCTCTTACCGCTGCAGCCGTAGCTGAGCCGTAATCACCATCTGCAACAACACTATACCCTAAGTCATTTAACCTATTTTGGATTTTCAGGATGTCTTCGCCTTGGTCTCCTGTTCTAAATGCTGCATTTGCAACTGAAAAATAGCTAACAAAAACTAGTGCTAGGACAAAAATACGTAAGATCTTTGACACCAGGTCACTCCTCTCTCTTTTCGCCTACGAGGTTAGCTGACGGATTAGGGTAGAGCACCCTATTAACAAATGTTAAATTCACCCCGAATATGGTTCCCCCGCTCTTGAGTTAGATTCGGCTTTTTCTAATCTCATCCACTATTTTATATTCGTTCTCATAACGAAAAATCCTCTATAATTTTGTTATTTTTCTACATATTCATCATTTTTATTTTTAAAAATCGGCGCATTTGGTCGTAAAAAATATAAAGGCCGCTGTTTTACCTCTTCAAAAATTCTGCCAATATATTCTCCGATAATCCCCAACCCAATCAATTGTAATCCACCAAACAGTAAAATACTGGCCGAAATCGTTGCCCAGCCCGGAACAGCATCAGCAGTAAATAATTTTATATAAATAACATGAAGCATCACAATAATGCTGATCACTCCGGAAATTATCCCGGCATAAAAAGCAAAGCGCAGTGGTAGTTTAGAATAGGCCGTTATCCCATCTAAAGCAAAGTTAAGCATTTTTTTAAGCGAAAACTTAGAAGTTCCGGCAAAACGTTTCGGTGCCACAAACTCTATTTGAGTTTGGCGATAACCAATATCACCAATCATCCCTCTAATGAATCTAGCCCTCTCATGAAACTTCTTAAAACTATCAACCACACAACGATCCAACAGACGAAAATCTGATCCCCCCGGTTGTATTTTTACTTTAGACATCGCATTAATTAATTTGTAAAACCAGTTAGAAGTTTTATTTTTAAACCACGAAACACCTTCGGTTCCGACTCTAATAGTTTGCACAACTTCATAGCCATCTTCCCATTTTTTTATTAAAGTCGGTATAAGTTCCGGGGGATGCTGCATATCGCAATCAAGCGAAATTACCACAGTCCCTTCAGCATTATCCAGTCCACATGTTAAAGCAATTTGGTGCCCATAATTTCTAGATAAATATAACGGTCGAACTCTATCATCTTTTTTGGTCAGAGATTCCAAAATAAAAGCACTTTTATCCTTCGAGCCATCATCAATAAAAATAAACTCAAACTCATATTCTAAATTAACTACCGCTTTACAAAGTTCCTCATAAAAATGTTCAATATTATCTTCTTCATTATATACCGGTGCGACAATTGATATTTTTTTCATATACTCACCTCCATCATACAAAAACTCAACAACTTAAAGCTGTTGAGTTTTGTAGTTTTAATTATTATTAAATCTTGATAAAAATTCTTTAGTACGATGATTTTTAGGATTATTAAAGAGAATTTCCGGTTTATCATCTTCAGCAATAACACCATTATCCATAAAAACAACTCTAGTTGCTACATCCCTCGCAAATGCCATTTCATGAGTAACAATAATCATGGTCAAACCTTCTTTTGCCAATTCACGCATAACCTCTAAAACTTCACCCACCATTTGCGGATCAAGTGCTGAAGTTGGTTCATCAAATAATAAAATTTGCGGTTCAATCGCCAAAGCTCTGGCAATAGCCACTCTTTGTCTTTGTCCCCCGGATAATTGATGTGGTTTAGCATTACTATATTGAGCCATCCCAACCTTATTTAAATAGTACAATGCATTTTTTCGCACTATTTCTTTGTCTTGTTTTAAGACTTCAATAGGTCCCACCATACAATTTTCCAAAACAGTCATATTATTAAATAAATTGAACTGTTGGAAAACCATCCCAACTTTTGTGCGATACAGCGGAATAGATTGATTACTATGATTAATATTAACACCTTTAAAAATTATATCACCAGAAGTAGGCGTTTCTAACATATTGATGCACCGTAATAAAGTTGATTTTCCCGAACCAGAAGCACCAATTATACAAATAACATCACCTTTATAAGTGTTAAAATCAATATCTTTTAAAATTTCTCTTTCCCCAAAAAACTTAACTAAATGTTTTATTTCCAAAATTGGATTTATGTTTTTTTCCATATTAGTTACTGCCTTTCTTACTTGTAAAAGGTCCGCACGGGTCTGCCATTGGATCATATTCTACCAAGGCATAATTATCTGGACCATCCATTTTCTTTTCAATCCATTTTAAAATGCACGAAACAGAAAAAGTCATAATAAAATAAATGACACAAGTGATAAAGAAAACTTCAAAATATTTATAATAAACTCCGGCAGCTGATTTTGAAACAAAATAAAGTTCAGTAACAGAGATAACATTCAACACCGAAGTATCTTTAATATTAATAATTAAATTGTTACCAATTTGTGGCATTATATTTCTTAACGCTTGCGGTAAAATAACATGTTTCATCGTTTGATAATGATTCATTCCAATAGCCTTGGCAGCTTCTGTTTGTCCTATATCAATCGAACTAATGCCTCCACGAACAGTTTCTGCCATATAAGCACCGGTATTAACTGACACCACTAAAAACCCGGCAAACATCGCCGACATATCAATTTCAAACAAATACATTGAACCATAATAAACCAACATTGCTTGAACAATCATTGGCGTTCCACGGAAAATTTCTACATACGAAGTTAATAATGTTTGAAGGCCCTTATTTAAAGCTTTTTTTACCGGATTAGCTTTGGGATTTACCTTAATAGTTTGAATAGCGCCAACAATCAAGCCTATAATGCAACCAATAAACGTTCCCACTACTGCCAACATTAGCGTTGCTATTGCACCTTCAACTAATAACCCGCCGTATTCTTTTAATAAAAATAACACCCAATCAAAAAAACTGCTTGGCATATTTGTTGTCATAAAATTTCCACCTTGATATTCTAAATATTACTTAAAATAGGACGGCATCTGCCGTCCTATTTTACCAAACTACTTGGATAAAGGCTGATTTTTAATTGCCTCTTCCATTAATTTATCACGATCAGCTTCAGAAATTGCTGTTAACTTAGCATTAATTTGGTCTAATAAAGTTGTATTATTTTTCGCTACCGCTACACCCATTTCAACATCTTCATTAGAAACTTTAAAACCATTACCATCTTTAAATTCAACTGCCACTAATCCCGGATTAGAATGTACAGCAGCTAATGCCGTTGGTCGATCCAATATCAACGCTTCTACTTTACCGGAGTCCAATGCCACAATCATACTTGGAACATTATCAATCGCCGGTTTCGCTTGCACTGACGGAATTTGCGGAATTAAGTCATACCAAATAGTGTTTAATTGTGAAGTAACAACTGCGCCTGCTAAATCATTAATTCCTTTAGCATTAGCAAACTTGCTATCTTTTTTCGTTAAAACAACAATTGATGCATTATAATATGGCGCTGAAAAAGCTACACTTTCTTTTCTCTTTTCAGTTATGCTCATCCCAGCAATAACTGCATCAATTTTCCCAGCATTAACTGCCGGTGTTAAGCCGTCCCATTCAATTTTATGAATTTCTAGTTTTGCACCCATTGCTTCTGCAATTTGTTTTGCAATCATTACATCATAACCATTAGCATACTCTTGAGTACCTTTAATTTGCACCGCACCATTATCAGCATTAGTTTGAGTCCAATTAAATGGCGCATACCCACATTCCATCCCTACTCTAAACACCTTTTCGTTAGATGCCTTATTAGTTGATGAGCAGCCCGCTACTACTGCTAATCCTAGAACTAGCATACAGCATAATAATAACTTGAAAAATTTATTCATTTCCAATCCCCTTTTCATTTTTCCTTAAAATTATGTTTTCACGTATAAATACCTGTTGTTAATTGTATCAATTCAAAACAGGCATTGTCAAGCTAGCAAAATCCTCTAAAATAGCATTTTCCGTACTATTTATTAGCGTATTTTTAGGTATGCTAATAATAACCAATTTTACGCTAATTGACAGCATTTTTTTATTGTGCCATAATTTTTTTAAACTAAGAAAAGTAGGTGATTATGATAGATTTAAAAGATTGTATAATAACCAGGCATTCTGTACGAAAGTATGCTGAAAAAAAATTATCAAAAGAAGTAATCTTAGATTTATTGGAAACCGCTGTTAAAGCTCCAACTGCAACAAATTCACAGCCCTGGGCTTTCACAATAATTCAAGATATTAACTTATTACAAGAAATATCAACTGCCGGAAAAAAGGATGTCTTAACCTTAATCAGTCAAGCAGATACACCTTTGAAAAAATACTCTAAGTTGATGTCCGATGAAAACTTTAATTTATTTTATAATGCTGAAACTTTGATTATTATCTCCGGTAAAACTGAAACCTTACATCCTATTGAAGACTGTTCACTAGTCGCACAAAATCTTATGTTATATGCCCATAACCAAGGGCTTGGAACTTGTTGGATTGGTTTTGCCACACATTATTTGAATTCAGCAGAAATGAAAGAAAAATTAAATATTCCGCCAAATTACAATGTTATTGCACCGATTATCGTCGGCTACCCTGAGAAAAATCAACCACCGATTCCTAAAAAAGACCCACAAATTTTGAATTGGCTCTGATATTAAAGATAAAAAAGAGGATTATATCAATTGATATAATCCTCTTTTTTATTGAGTAGTCAATAAGCCGAGTTCTGTACCATTATGGTGATGATCATTTATCTAGATTATCAGTTACCTGATAATTCAAGCGACGCAACCCGGAAGGATCAGCGGGCAACTTCATCCCT
>JAGPMH010000022.1 GCA_018052945.1 Negativicutes bacterium
AACTTGAATATTGCGTCCCGGTGCTGAATACCAGCCTGTCGCTGAATTTGGATCCATATTATAACATTGATCAGTATAGAATTTATCAAAGATGTTGTTAACTTTTAAGAACACTTTCGCATTATCTTGGATTTGATAATTAAAGGCGGCATCCCAAACCCAGAAAGTTTTAAACTCATCCGCGGTTGTTTGCGATTTGCGCCCATCACGGTTTACAATCCCGCGACCATTTAGCACCATATCAAATTTATCTTTTTGATAATTTGTGCTGATGTTCCATTGTCCTCTTGGTAAGTAACCATCTCGATTTGGATTTAAGGTCGATTTTGTTGGATCAATATAAATATAAGTATAACCAATATTAGTACTTAGATTTTCGTTAAAGGTTTTATCAATATTAATATTCCAACCCCTAGTACTTTCTTCACCGGTATTTTCATAAGTTTGGTTCGCAAAAATAATCATATTATTAGCCTTACGACGATAAATATTAAAATTAGCATTTAGACTTTTATCAAACTTATGCTTAATCCCAAATTCCACCGTATTACCTTCTTCCGGCTTTAAATTAGGATTACCGGTATTACCATAGGCATCGTGGTAATATAACTGCGATATCCCCGGTGCGACAAAAAACTCTTTATAGCTAACATAGTAATTAGTTTTCTCATCTGGTTGATAACTTAGCACCGCACTTGGCGTATTATGTCGCCCAAAGTCAGAATGATAATCACTTCTTAGTCCAGTTGTAACTGTAATCTTATCATTCATATACCACGCATCTTGTAAGTAAAGCGATTGATTAGTGATATTTTTTCCTTCTACACTTGGCATCCCTACATATCGTTTAACTTTATCTTGATAAAAATCAAACCCGCCAATTAGGGTATGTTTATCATATTCATACGTCAATTGATCACTAAAACCAGTTGTTTCCATGCGCATTGACCATAAATAACTTTTAGCTTCGCTGTCATCCACTAAATCTGTTACATTTTTAAAAACTGACAATTGATTAACGGCTTTATCACTAATCCTATTTTTATAAGATAATCCCACTCTAGTATTGTCTTTATTTCCTTTTAATCTGGTTGTAGTTTTTAATCCGCCAGTGCTAGGACGTTCATAATTAGAGTTGTAGTTTTCAAAATTAACCTCTACCGCCGTATCTTTGTCAAAATCTTTCCCTAATTTCAAGTCAATTGTCTTAGAATTTAAGCCTTTTTGAATAGTATTATTATTACCATCTTTGAAGTTACCGCTTAAATCTTTTTGCGCACTAATTAACCAGTAAAGATCTTCTTTATTACGCCCTGAATTCATAACCCCATATTGACTAGTATTAAAACTTCCACTCATCATGCTAATAGTAGTTTTTTGTTCAGCTTTACCTAATTTTTTGGTAATAATATTAACAACTCCACCCGCCGCATCAGAGCCATATAAAGTTGAAGCTGAACCTTTTAAGATTTCAATTCTTTCAACATTATCCATATTAACCATTGTTGATGGCTCAAATCGACTTGAGATAATACCATTAGTGTTTACTCTCATCCCATCAATTAAAAATACCACATTAGAGGTACCATTAATGTAGATTTGATTAGAAGAATAGTTTTCTCCGCCAGTCCCATAACTTTGAATAGTAACACCAGGAACATTTTTTAAAGCTTCGCTAATATTAATATAATGATTAGCTTCAATCATTGCTCTAGTTACTACATCCACATTAGCCGGTGCCTTAAAAGGTTCTTCTTCAATTTTACTAGCGGTTACAACTACTCCATCCATATTGTATTCATCTTTAACTTCTTCCGCCCATACCTGAGGAGTCGTTGCGGCATAAAAAGTTGTACATGCAATTGCCGCTAATAATGCTTTTTTACTAAATAAGGTTTTCTTCATCAAATTTTTCCTCCTTAATATTTCATACCAAAAAATCCTTTCCCTAACCAGGAAAGGATTTAATCAGAAACGATGGTCTTGAAGCGTTAAAGCTTTATGGTTTATCTGCTTGCACTACTAAGATAATAACAATTTAAGCTACTACATAATAATTAACTGATGAAACCTCAGACAAATTCCCAATCTACCTTCCTGTCATTCGCAGGTCTAGCGGTATGATCTTGCAACGGCAGTTCTTCTGACTCTGGTTCATAACTTCTCCAGCCTTCCCAAGAAAATTCTCAGTGACATCTTTGGAGTCGCTCCCCATTACAGCGGCGGGACCGTATCGGTATTACACCGATTTCTCTATTAAGCCTAACGGCACCATTGCGCTTTTTATGTAATTCTTTTGCTTATGTTAAACTATATAGTGGTCATATAGTCAAGGCGTTTGTGAAAAAAATATTTTACTATAAAAAAATAATATGAAACCCCTTTTCACCATAAATAAAAAATGTAATCATCATAATAAAGCTATCATAATAATTACATTTCATAATTTATTTTATTCTTTTAAATTTCGGTGAATTATAATGACACTGACATTCACTATCCATAAAATAACCTTGCCAAGGCGTTATTAATCTAATGATACTGGTACTACTGCGCTTTAAGGCAGTTAAAACTATTTGTCCGTTTTCATAGCGTGAAATAAGTTTTCTACTATTAGCCTCAACAATTTCCGGCCAAAAATAATTTATTCCCCAGTGATAGCCATCGCGCTTAGCACATTCCCAAGCAATCACCGAAGCTTGTACCCCCTTAAGCCCTAATTGAAGATAAATTGGCAAACCTAATTGTTCTTGCCATCTTTGGCGTTTTTCATCACTAATATCACTAGTTAAACAAAAGATGCTTTGACATTTACCGATCGAATATTGTCCGCCAATCCATTTTTCAATCAACTCTGCACTCAAGGCACAAGCATTAACACCATAATCATTTAATATTTCCCATGGCTTATCAGCGCTTACCACCACCGTCGCTCCTAACTTTTCGGCACCTTTTAAAAGCCCCCAAGCTGGACCTTCGCCTTGAAAGCCATCAGCAATTAACATAACCGTAGCTTTAGTTATGTCACAAGAAATTAACCAGTTTTGTGCATTTTCCGCCCAAACATCCATTTCCTCTGGCAGATAAGCGGTCGAGCCTAATAAATGACTCACCCCGCTGAGTGGTAAATTTAATGTCGCAAAAATACTATCACTTTCTTGTTGATCTTGAAACGGTAACAGCGCTAATTCATTTAATTCTGCTGTTATATCAACTAGCCCATGATCTTGGCAACGTTTTATAAAGGCGGCATCTTTTTCTTTAGCCCACGCCAAACAATGTTGCCACAAAACTTTCGGACTTTTTTTATTTTCTTCCATCGTTTCACCTCATCAAAATAATATCGAAATAAGCTAGTGCCAATTGGCACTAGCTTATTTCTTAGGCACTAATAGCATCTTGTGGACAAATCATAACACAGTTAAGACATTCATAGCATTCATGATTAACAAAAATATCATTATTTTCTATTTTTATTTGACGCATAATACACATATTAATACATTGACCACATAAATTACATTTTTCTTTATCAATTTTTACACTCATATTAACTCCTATGTTTTATTGATGTTCACCACATTCATTATGATGCTCATGATTATGACAGACCGAGCCAGTGGAAATCAAGTCTCCAGCTAAAAATTTAGTTACTGCCTCTACCACATTACCCTTTGCACCAGTTATAACATCAATATTCTTTTCATTAAAAATATCAATTGCCCCCGCTCCCATGCCACCAGAAATAACTACTTTAACACCAATTTCATTTAAAAACACCGGTAAAAATCCAGGTTTATGTCCGGGATTAGCCACTATTTCCGACTTTACTATTTTACCATTTTCGACATCGAAAATATTGAAATTTTCACAATGTCCAAAGTGAATCGCAACATTTTGTTGCTCACTAGCTACTGCAATTTTCATTTTATTTCCCCCAACTTTCTATTTTATTAGCAACATTATATAAATAATCATTTTCAAAATTTTCAATTTCACCATTATCACACAAACTTGCTAGTTTTGGATCAATCGGTAACTTACCTAATACAGATAAATTATATTTTTGAGCAATCTCTTCAATATGGCTAATACCATAAATATAATGTTTTTTTCCACAGTCATCACAATTAAAATAAGCCATATTTTCCACTAAACCTAAAATTGGCACATTCATTTTCTTCGCCATCTCCACTGCTTTAGAAACAATCATTGAAACTAAATCCTGTGGCGCTGTGACAATGATTATGGCATCTACTTTGATTGATTGAAAAACTGTTAACGGAACATCACCAGTTCCAGGTGGCATATCAATAAACATATAATCAACATCTTCCCAAATAACATCAGTCCAAAACTGTTTTACCGTATTGGCAATAATAGGGCCTCTCCAAATAACCGGTTTAGTATCATTTTCTAATAATAAATTAATGGACATCATTTGAATATCGGTCTTACTTTTAGCCGGATAAAAACCTTTACCTGCTGCTTCACCCATAATTTCAGCTTTAACTCCAAAAACTTTAGGAATAGAAGGACCAGTTACATCAGCATCTAAGATAGCAACATTATGATGTTTTCTATTCATTTCCACCGCTAACATCGATGTAACTAGTGATTTGCCAACACCGCCTTTACCACTGACAATTCCAATAACCTTTTTAATACTACTTTTTTCATGATTTTTTTCCAATAAATTAGATTGATCTTTACAGGCTGACCCTGTACATAAAGCTTCACTCACAACTAACTCTCCTTACAGCACAAGCTCTGTGCCTGTTGAAATATATTCTATTTTTTCACCCATAACAGCTCTTAACATTTTGAACGGTTTTATCCCTGTACAATGACAAGTATAAAATTTTGTTGTCAGATTTTTCAGTGACAAGGCAATTTGCTCGATTTTAGCACTATCTTCACAAATTTGTCGAGAGTTACTATATAAATGAAACCCGCCAATAACATAATCAGGCTCACCCTTAATTATCGTCATTGCTTTGTCCATAATATTTAAAATCCCCCTATGCGCACAACCAGATAGCACAACTATTTTATTATTACTGTTAACTATTAAGTTTTGTTCATGTTTAAAATCATCAGTAAAAAGCTCTTGTCCTTGTTGCTGTAACAATTCCTTATTATCAGAAGGCATAAAATATTTATTCTTAACGTCAGCAAAAATTTCTAATTCTTCATCAATTCTTAAATAATCTTTTACAAAAATTATTTGTTCATTACTTTCCAGTTCAGTATTTAAACCAATATCGCTAATTTTATCAGGACCTCTGTTCGAGTAATGCTTAGCAAAAATATTCTTTTGTACATAAATTTTTGCACTTGAATTTAATTTTAAAAAACTTTTCAATCCACCGCCGTGATCAATGTGTCCATGTGAAATAACAACAGTATCTACCATTGACAAATCAATTCCTAATGCCAAAGCATTTTCAATAAAATAATTATTAGGACCCACATCAAATAAAATTTTATGTTTAGCAGTTTCAAGATATATACTAAGTCCATGGGAACTTTTAAAGTTAGGATTAGTACTGGTATTTTCTAGTAATATTTTAACTTTCATCTTTTCCCCTAACCTTCCAATTGTAAAATATCATAGCATTTTTTATAAATCTCAGCTATCTTTTTCCCTGCTACACAATCAACTTCCACTAAGCTTTTTCCATCATTAGTTATTTTTACAGCCTCATAGTCAAAAGGAATTTTCCCCACGAAAAAAACTTTGAACTCTTCACAAACTTGTTCTATTGCAATTGTATTTTCTATATTAACATCAAATTTATTAATACAAACAGCAATCTTTATCTTAAATTGTTGTGCTGTTTTTATAATTCTTTTCATATCACTAATCCCCGATAAAGTTGGCTCAGCCACAATTAAAACCATATCAACACCACTTAACGAAGCTACGACCGGACAACCAATCCCCGGCGAACCATCAATTATCGCTAGTTCAATCTTAGGACTACAATTTTCTATTAGTTGTTTTTTTACTGCACTAACCAACATTCCCGATGTCCCACTGCCCATTTTAAGCTCAGCAGTTGAAAAAACATCTTCAGCTTGATATAGCATCAATTTCCCCGCTACTGCTGGTCTCATAACTATGGCTTGCACCGGACAAACATATTGACACACACTACAACCCTCACAGGAAAAATCATCCACTAAATATTGCTTATTGATTAATTTAATGGCATTAAAGCGACATTTCCTTCTACATAAACCACAAACAATACATTTTTCAGTTTCAATAAATGCTTTTGGTAATCCATAATAAGGATTTAAGTGCTGATTTTTATTTCTTGCCATAATAAGATGTAGATTCGGAGCGTCCACATCACAATCAGCATAAGCTTTTACTGCTGCTAAGGTAATAAAAGCGCTAGCAATGGTTGTTTTTCCAGTTCCACCTTTACCACTAAGAATCAACATTTGTTTCATGTCGCACCTCCTTAATGATATCAGACAATAGCTGCCGGAAAAAGTTTTTATATTTTTCACTAATTCTAGTTGCAATCAGACCTTGAGAATTAATTAGCCCCAATTCAGGATCAAACATTATTTTCCCTAAAATTTTTATTTCATTTTCATTACAATAAACTTCTGCAGGATTTACGCCCTCAACGCATTTATTTAAAATAACGCCATATTTTTTATCAAAAACATTTACCAACTCATGAACCATCTTTAAATTATGACACCCAAATAAAGTTGGCTCTGCTACTAAAATACAGTAATCAGCATCCTTAATACTCTCCATCACAATGCAAGCACTCCCTGGTGGACAATCAATAATGATAATTTCAACATTATCAGAATCTTTTTGCAGCAACTCTTTAATTATTGGTATTCCTGAAACTTCCCCGATGTTTAAGATACCGGTATAAATAGTAACTTGCTCAGAGTTACCACTTTCAATTTTACCAATAATTTTATTTTTTTCAGTAATAGCTTGGTTGGGACAAACCAACATACAACCACCACAAGAATGACACATTTCTTCAAATATTAAAACTTTATTAGTATAGGCCAGTGCATTAAACTTGCAAAATTCCACACATTTTTTACAGCCAAAACATTGTTCTTGATTAACATAAGGGATTTTTATATCAATTTCTGTCGCTATAACATTTTGGGGGTTAAAAAACAAAAAACCATTGGGTTCTTCAACATCGCAATCAAGATAAACTGCATTATCGGCTGAAGCTGCTAGGTTTACTGAAACTAAGGTTTTCCCTGTTCCGCCTTTTCCACTTAGCACAGCAATCTTCATTAGATATTCCCACCATGATAACCACTATGAATTTTATCTAAAATTTCTAGTTTGCCATTTTTTAAAGCTTCTACATTTTCTACAATATTATCATTTAGCATTTTATAAATGGTAATATTCGCCGACCGTAAAACTTTTGCAGCATTTTCTCCACATTGTGGCACAATAACAGCTTCTACTTTAGCATTAACAAGTTCTTGTGCTGCTTTTATGCCCGCCCCACCTTGACTAACATTACCACTGTTATCAATAAAATTAAATGCTTTAGTTTCAGTTTCATATATAGCAAAATAAGGAGTTCGCCCAAAATTATTATTTATTTTCGGGTTAACAACTTTTTCATCTACCGGCATTGCAATTTTCATATATTATCACTACCTTCACTTATTCTTTTTCGATGTCGCCCACAACCTCCACACTCACAGGAGTGTTCTAAGCCATCGCAAAGCTTATAATCGCCACCTTCAATTATTAAAACATAACCATGTACCAACGATTTAGCAATTTTCTGCCGAGCCTCATTATAAATTGCTTGAACCGTGGTTCTCGCTATTGCCATTTGATTAGCACACTTTTCTTGAGTAAATCCTGCTAAATCAATTAATCTAATGGTCTCATACTCATCAATACTCATTTTTATAAAATTACTATTTATCTCATTACCATTAAGCGGGCCAAATTTGTCACTTGCAGGCAAGCAACATACTTTCCGCCATTTTCTCGGCCTTGCCATAAAACCACCTGCTTAAAATTAGTATAGTTATTGTGAATATTCTTCCCAATAACTATACTAAACAATCATTAACTTTGTCCACCGCCTTGGTTTCGGCCTTGTCCTTGTCCTTGTCCTTGTCCTTGTCCTTGTCCTTGTCCTTTACCACGACCTTGACCAGCGCCACGACCTTTGTTTCGCCCCAATCCATAACCTTGGCTATTGTTACTTTGTTGTTGACCTTGACCACAACCGCCTACACCATTAGGTCCTGTTCCATCTCTTCTTGGCATCATAACCACTCCTTTACTAAAAAACATTTTAATCATTATAATTTAATAGTTTTTGACATATGTCATTTATTAATTATAATTATAACTCGTTTTCGACATATGTCAATATCTTTTCAAAAAAAATAAGCCTTATCAATTTTCATGATAAGGCTTATTTCTTACATTTTTCCGGCTATCTCTTGGAATATTTTATGAACTTCCTCTGAGCTTTTTCCTTCTGCCATCGCTGCTTTAGCTGCGGTTATAGCTTTAAAATAATTTTCATGCCCTTCACTTGGCACATAATTTTCATCATTAATATCAAAATTCATAATTTTTTTAAACATCTCATGAATTTCTTCTGATGATTTTCCGGCTTGTTTTGCCAATTCAACATGTTTCATTGCTGCTTTATAACGATAAGCTGCATGCGGATCTTCTGGTAATTTGTATTGTGGATGTTGTGACATTTTCTTCACCTCCTTCTGTTTGAAAGTTTAAAGTATATAGTAAGTATCATGTCAACTATTATATGTTTCAACTTAACGAAAAGCCAATCGGTATTGTAGTGTAACATTCGACATTTTGCCCTAAACTGTTGCTGGCCGGAGAAAATTGCCATTGCCAAACAGCCTTCAATGCTGCTTCATCCAAATCACTATTACCACTGGAAGTGACAACTTCAGCTGCCCCAACTGTTCCGTCTGTTAATATTAAAATCCTCGTTAATACCGTTCCTTCAATACCTCTTCTTCTTGCACTTTGAGGATAACGCGGTTTACTGCTACTAATAATATTGGGCCTAATTTTTATAACTTCACTACCGCCACCATCACCTCTGCCATTACCGTTGCCAACGCTGTCACTTTCACCACTGCCGCCACCATTACCACTGCCACTACCGACTACTCCACCAATAGAACCAGTGTTAACGACTCCGCTTCCAATATTATCAACATTATTTTGCACTTTAGCATCGTAATATTGTTCACTGCTGTTATTATTTTGATACGCTCTATATTGTTGCCTGCTCACCAGTATTTTTTTATTATTTTCACTGCTACCACCATTTTCACCACTATTGCCATAATTAATATCATCTAACAATGATACTTCAACGTAATTTGGCTCTGGCGAGGTCTTATGACAATTTTTAATCACTATTGCCGCCACTAAAAAAACACTCAAATGTAATGCCAGTGCTATAAAAAAAGATTTAGTTAATCTATTTTTCAGCATTTTAACGTTCCTTTCTATCGGTAGCTATTGCTATCTTTGTAACACCGGCAAGCTTCAATTCATCTAATATCGCTACAACCTTACCATATTCAGCTTGTTTATCGGAGTGCAACACAAACGCACTTTCCTTATTATTATGTAGTGCTAATTGCGTTCTCTTCTTTAACATTGGTAAAGTCAGTTCTTCTTCATTATTAAATAACACGTTACCGCTTGGTAATACTGTTATGCTGATGCTCTCTTCAGTTTGTACTGTTTGTGCTGATGCTTGCGGTAAATTTAACGGAATAGTATGTTGCTCTACCATATACAGCGTACTCATCATAAAAAACACTAACAAAAAGAAAATAATATCAATCATCGGAATAATCATTAATTTAGGTTTTCTGTCATTGCGCAAAGTACTTATTTTCATAATTCTGCTCCATTTTGATTATTTGCAATAATTAACACTGCTACTTTTTCAATATCCGTAATCATTTTATCTAAGATATGATTACAATAACTAT
Source organism: Negativicutes bacterium (assembly GCA_018052945.1). Lineage (NCBI taxonomy): Bacteria > Bacillati > Bacillota > Negativicutes > Negativicutes bacterium. Next base: position 10,027 of record JAGPMH010000022.1, read on the forward strand.
ATATTCCCATTGCTAATACTGCCACACATAAGCCAAACGCTGTTGCAATTAAGGCTTCTCCGACACCGGCGGTAATAGCTAGTGGTTGTCCATTTTTGATATGCAAAATACTAAATGAGCCAATCATACCAATTACCGTTCCCAGCAATCCTAATAACGGTGCTAAGGTAACAATTGTATCAAGATGAGTGAGATTTTCTTTAAGTTTTGCTACAACTATTGCCCCTGTCCCTTCAATAACGCTATTAATATCTTTAACATTATTAATAATCGCAAAAATTCCACTTTGCGCTACAGTTGCCAAGATTCCAGCATCAGCTTGACATAATTTTTGCGCGGCCACAAATTCCTTCTCATTTAGCATTAGTTCTAACTCATTTAAAAAAGTTTTTCCAGAGCTATTTTTTTTATAATAAATAAATCTTTCCACCGCAATTGTTACTGAAATTATTGAACATAATAATAATAAATACATTACCGGTCCTCCGGCTTGAAATAATCTAATAAATTCCATTTTAAAACACTCCTTCATCTTTCTTGCTGATAGCAATCAATTGCCGTAATCTTTAAGCAACATTCCAATTCTTGCTCACTTTCATCACCGCAACCAATCCATCTGGCAAAACAAGCTCCGCCACAATTACTAAAATAATGACAACTAAAACATTTTTTTAGAATTAGTTCTAGCTTATTTTTAATTGCTTCTTGCTTTGCTAAATCAATACCTTGCTCCACATCGCCAATTAAATACTCGTTTTGTCCCAACAATGACGCACAAGCATAAATCTTACCATCAACATCAACATAAATTGCTGCACCATTCATCGCGTGACAATGCGAAAAGCCTATTAATTCTTTATTCTGTAATTTTTCAACCTTATTTAGTTGAGCAAAAATTATTTTTGAGCCAGTTATTGCTTTAAATTTTTCTCCCAAGCTAAAGGCTTTGGTTAAGCCAGTTTTTAACTCTTGCTCCGTAGGTTTACTAATTTTACTACCGCGCCCCTGACCTCTAATTAAATCAAATCCAATTTTTTTAATATTCCCCCAATAATAACTAAGCATCACTAACTTTTCTAAAAAATTAACATTATTTTTCGTCACAACACAAGTAATACCAACATTAATTTTTTTATTTTTTAAAATTTCTAGACCTGCCATAATTTTTTTAAAGCTACCGCTATTATCACGAAACGGGCGCTGTTCATCATGGATTTTTTGATTACCATCAATACTGATTCCAATGGCAATTTTTTCTTTAACTAAAAAATCAATATTTTCTGCCGTTAATAATGTACCATTAGTTTGAATCTGCATTTTTGCCTTAATATTATTGTCTTTAATATGTTGGCTAATTGTTCGAATTAAATTGATATTAAGCAATGGTTCCCCGCCACTAAATTGAATGATAAAGTCATTACTTTGTGCTTGCACTAATGCAATCGCTTTTTTAGCTATATCAAAGGTCATCATATTTTCATTATATGAATCAGCATAGCAATATTTACAGCCTAAATTGCAAGCACCGGTTAGACTCAACAATAACATTTTAATATTACCCTTAGCTATTTCTTTCATAAGTGTTGCTCCATACACTGGATAAATTCTGGCGTTGTCATTAACACAACCTTATCCATTTCTAATAATTGCTTATATAACAGCGTCGCTTTACCATCAGTATGATCACGCTCTTCAATCTTTTGATCTTCTAATACTATTAATTTTTCGGCTTGAAATGCCGCTTTTAAATTGTCTAAATTATTGTTACCATAAAAAATATTACACAAAACAGTAAAATTTGCAGCTTTAATCAACTCAATATTCTTATTGATGTTTTCAGTAGTAATTTGTGCAAAACAATCTTTTTTTACTATTTGAGCCTTAAAGGCTTCACCAACCACTGCATCCGCATCACCTTGTGATATTACGCCCATGGAAATTTTATAATTTCCTTCATATAATTTCCTGACAATATTGCCGGCAACACCGCCACCACTAATCACATGAACACTTTTTCCTTTTTGGCAATCTTTATCACTACTATAAGTATAAATATCGAGTAGACCGGAGACATGATTTTTAAACACAGCTGCTTTCATTTTATAAGCTTTGTGTAAATTTTCAGCAGTAATAACCTCTTTAGGCTTACCATCAGCAATTATCTGTCCTTTGTTTAATAAAATTAATCTTGAACAAAATTTAGTGGCTAATTTAATATCATGCACAACAATTAAAATTGTTTTACCCTGCTGACATAAATTACGACACTGCTCAAAAATTTCTTCTTGATAAGTCAAATCTAAACTAGCTGTCGGTTCATCTAAGAAAATCAGTTTTGTTTCTTGTGCCAAAACCTTTGCCAATAATACCCGTTGACGCTCACCACCAGACATAAAATTAATATCTTTATCCGCCAACTGCCAGACTCCGGTAAACTTCATGTATTTTTCGGCAATCTCATAATCTTTCTGACTTTCATGTTGCCACCAATTTAAATAGGGGTACCGCCCTGCTAAAACCATCTGTTTAGCACTAATACCAAAGCCTTTATTAACTTCTTGTTGCATATGGGCAATTACTTGTGCTTTTTCTTTTTCCTTTAATTTTGTTAATAACTTTGAAGCAACCCTAACCTCACCAGTCTTAATTTTTGTCAAACCTCTAATGCTTTTTAGTAAAGTACTTTTACCGGCACCATTAGGCCCAATAATGCCGATGAACTCACCAACTTTTGCATTGAAGGAAATATTTTTTAAAACAGGTTTTTCTAAATAATCAACCTGTAATTCCTTAACTTGTAAAATATCTTCTATCATACTTGCTCCTTTAACTGAGCCTTGCGTAATAATATTAAAAAATACGGTGCTCCTAATAAAGCTGTCATAATTCCCACTCTTATTTCTGTCGGAGCAATAATTATTCTACCGATAGTATCACATAATATTAAAAAGATACTACCTGCTAGGGCACTGGCCGGCAATAATATTCGATGTTCTGTTCCTAATAAAAGTCTCATCATATGCGGAACTACTAGTCCTACAAAACCAATGCTACCACTGACACAAACCGCTGTTGCTGTTGTTAAAGAAGCAATAGTCATTAGCATTATTCTTGTTTTCATTACCGTCATGCCAACAGCCTTCGCCTCGTCTTCCCCCAATACTAAAATATTTAAATGCCGTGACATCATTAATAACGAAGTTAGCCCAAAGATTATTGGTCCAAGCGCCAAGTAAACATGTTCCCAACGTCGATAATCTAACCCACCCACTGTCCAAAATAAAAATTCTTTTAGTTTACTCTCATTCATAAATGTCAATATCCCAGAAGTTAAAGCCCCAATAAAAATGCTAATTACTACTCCGGCCAATAATAACACCATTATTGGTATTTTACCTTTTCGTAGTGATAATATTACCGTTAAAAAAACAGTTATTAACGCCATAATAAATGCTAACAAAGGCATATAAAACATACTGATAGTATTTAGTCCTAAACTAATCGCTAAAACGGCACCAAGTGAAGCTCCACTTGATACTCCCATAATCCCTGGATCAGCTAACGGATTAGCAAAAACCCCTTGCATTACTGCACCGGAAACCGCTAACGATGCTCCTACTAATATTCCAACTAAGATTCGAGGCATTCTGATATTCCAAATAACCGCAACATCTTCTGCACTCACAGCCGGATTATTAATAAAGCCAAACTCTTGACTTAAAACTTTAATCACAGTAATAAAAGAAATATTAATTTGTCCATAACTAAGTGCAATCATTATTGCTAAACAAAATACTATTATTAATCCTATTAGCACTAATTTAGCTTTTTTTATAGTTTTCATAATACCGTCCTATCATAATAATCCTAGTGCTTTTCGTTGCGTTGTAATCTTTTGACTCCAATCACTTTTAGAAGTTTGCATAAATTCATGCACTAAATATTGTGGTTGTATCATATCAACTACCGCTTTTATCTTTTTGCTATTAAAGGGTAAGTGTTCATCAATTTTCAATATATGCTTCATAATATTTTCCATTGATAAATCTTGTGCCACGTTATTATTACAATGTTTTTTAACATATTCACCAGACAATGAATGATGTAAATGTATCCCATAAATATATTGTTTGTATTGTCCTAAATTATTAACTGTTTCTAATATATAGGCAACACCTTCTTCTTGATTTTTTAAGTTAGCATTAGTATTCATTAAATGACCAGTATCAAGTATCAACCCTAAATTATCATATTTAAGTTTAGTGAAAATTGTTTCGACTAAATCTTTTTTTTGCAAAGTTAACCCCGGCCACCATAAGTTTTCCAGCAATAATTTAGTATTTGACGGAATAATCGGCATTAGTTCTTGTAAAACCTCAATACTATTTTCAATAACCATACTACTGTCATAATTAAAATTCCAATGAAAGACTTCACTCGGCCGTGCTTGCGCCACATGAAATACTAAGTATTCAGGCTGAGCTTCTAAAGCTTTAATAATATTATCCTGATATAAATTTAACCAATCGCTTTTAGTTTTTCCGCCATAAATACCATAAGCTCTTTCTAAGTCACCATATTCTTTTATTAATGCCTTCTTATTATCTAACCAAAAATCCAGCCAATTCGGCCAAAAATTCAGATGAACCCCCTTCACAAAATCTTTTTTATGAATTTGTTCATCCCAATTTTCATAAAAAAGCATTTCCAGTCCACTTAAATTATGTTCTCTTAAAAAATTCTGTAATTCTTCAGCACTATTATTTATTAAGAGATTATCTAAATGATAATTTGATAAATTAACTAATTCTTTCATTTTAGCCTCAATTTGTATTTTTTAAAATAATTAACGCAAACTATGGTGATGCGATTGCATCACCATAAGGCTGTCAAATATATTATGCTTGGTTATCCTCATAGACCCTAATTAATTTTTCCATCGCTCTCGTCGCGGAAATTTCTCCTTGGCTAACAGCTAAATCAACTTCATCTTTTATTAGCTTAACCTGCTCATGTTGGTAGAAATTATTTTTTAAATATTCTTCTACCATTGCATATACCCATGCCAAAGTCTGCATTTTTCGACGCTCTGCAAAAATACCTGATGTGGTCACATTTTCTTTATATTCTTGAATAATCTGCCACAGTTCATTTATGCCTTCGCCAGTTAGAGATGAACAAGTATAAGCATGAGTTTGCCACCCCGCTGTTGCTTGCCTTAGATAATGGATTATCCGCTCATACTCTACTCTAACCATTTCCGCTTTAGCTTTATTATCGCCATCCGCTTTATTGATTAAAATAGCATCAGCTATCTCCATTACTCCTTTTTTCATCCCTTGTAATTCATCTCCTGCCCCTGTTAAAACAATCAGCAGGAAAAAATCAACCATTGATCTTACCGTAATTTCACTTTGCCCAACCCCGACGGTTTCTACTAAAATAACATCATAGCCAGCCGCCTCACAGAGCAATAGTGTTTCTCTACTTTTTTTTGTTACCCCACCTAATGTACCACCGGAAGGTGAGGGTCTAATAAAAGCATTCTGTTCTTTTGTCAACTTCTCCATTCTAGTCTTATCACCTAAAATACTACCTTTCGTGATACTACTACTTGGATCAACGGCTAATACCGCAACTTTATGACTTCTTTGACATAAATTCATTCCTAGTGCCTCTATAAAGGTACTTTTACCGGCACCAGGGACACCAGTTATGCCAATCCGAATTGATTTACCAGTATACGGTAATAATACCTGTAAAATTTCTTGTGCCATTTTTCTATGTTTAGGTGCATTACTCTCAATCAGGGTTATTGCGCGAGAAAGTATCATTCTATCACCAGCTAAAACCCCCTGAACATAGTCATTAACCTCTAAAACTTTACGTTTAATAAAATTTGCAGCTGTTACTTCCATCGTATTAGATTTCGTCATCCCATCATGCCGCTCTTCTACTCCTGTCATAACTCGACAAGCAAATTCATCGCCGGCATTTTTAGGTTGCCAAGCCGGAATATATTTATCAGCCATTATCACAATTTAAACGAATTTTTAATTCTTCCAGGACTTTTCCTGCTGCAATAGGAATAATCGTTCCCGGACCAAAAATAGCGGCTGCTCCATGCTGTCGTAAAAATTCATAATCTTGTGCCGGAATTACTCCACCAATTACCACCATAATATCTTCGCGACCACGCTTCTTTAATTCTTCCACTAATTGTGGCAATAAAGTTTTATGACCAGCCGCTAAAGAACTCATGCCAACCACATGAACATCATTATCGACCGCATCTTGTGCTGTTTCTTCCGGCGTTTGGAATAACGGCCCAATATCAACATCAAACCCTAAATCCGCAAAGGCAGTTGCGATTACTTTTGCACCTCTATCATGACCATCTTGCCCCATTTTAGCAATCATGATTCTCGGTCTGCGACCTTCTTGCTCTTCAAATTCATCTGTCATTGAACGAACTCTTTTTATTTCATCTTCATCAGCAAATTCGCTACTATATACCCCAGAAATTGAACGTATTACTGCTTTATGACGACCTGATACTTTTTCGACCGCATCAGAAATCTCACCTAAACTTGCCCTAGCCCGAGTAGCCTTTATGGCTAAATCTAACAAATTTCCTTCACCAGTCTCTACAGACTTAGTTATGGCAGCTAAGCAAGACTGGACTGCTTCATTATCACGATTTGCTCTTAACTTTTCTAACCTTCTAATCTGTGCTTGACGCACTGCTACATTATCTACATCTAAAATATCTAGTGGATCCTCTTTGTCTAAGCGATATTTATTAACACCAACAATCATTTCCTTAGCAGAATCAATATGTGCTTGGCGTCTTGCTGCAGCCTCTTCAATTCTCATCTTCGGTAAACCTGTTTCTATAGCTTTGGCCATTCCACCTAATTTTTCAACTTCCTGAATATGACCCCATGCACTTTTTACCAATTCTTGCGTTAATGCCTCGACATAATAAGAACCGCCCCAAGGATCAAGCACTTTACAAATTTTAGTTTCATCTTGTAAATACAATTGAGTGTTTCGAGCAATTCTCGCCGAAAAATCAGTTGGTAAAGCAATCGCTTCATCTAAGGCATTAGTATGTAAAGATTGTGTGTGACCTAACGCTGCTGCCATTGCCTCAATACAAGTCCTAACTACATTATTAAATGGATCTTGCTCAGTTAAACTCCAGCCTGAGGTTTGTGAATGAGTTCGTAACGCCATTGATTTTGTTTTTTGCGGATTAAATTGTTTGATAATCTTTGCCCACAATAAACGACCGGCTCTCATTTTTGCAACTTCCATAAAATAATTTTTCCCCATTGCCCAGAAAAATGATAATCGTGGCGCAAACGCATCTACATTCAATCCAGCATTAACACCTGTTCTGATATATTCCAGACCATCAGCTAAAGTATAACCTAATTCAATATCAGCCGTAGCCCCTGCTTCTTGCATATGATACCCAGAAATACTAATACTATTAAACTTCGGCATATATTGCGAAGTATACGAAAAAATATCGCCAATTATTCTCATCGATGCTGCCGGAGGATAGATATAAGTGTTACGTACCATAAACTCTTTCAAAATATCATTTTGAATTGTCCCTGATAAGACTTCTTGTTTTACCCCTTGTTCTTCAGCCGCCACAATGTAAAATGCTAAAACCGGCAACACCGCTCCATTCATTGTCATTGAAACTGACATTTTATCTAACGGAATACCTGAAAATAATATCTCCATATCTAAAATTGAATCAACAGCTACGCCAGCTTTACCAACATCACCAACCACTCGTGGATGATCTGAATCATAACCACGGTGTGTAGCTAAATCAAAGGCAATTGATAAACCTTTTTGACCAGCTGCTAAATTACGACGATAAAAAGCATTACTTTCTTCGGCTGTTGAAAATCCGGCATACTGCCTTACCGTCCAGGGTCTAGTGACATACATCGTCGGATATGGTCCTCTTAAAAATGGCGGAATACCGGCAACATAATGTAGATGATTCATACCTGCTAAATCATCCTTATTGTAAAGTGGCTTTAACGGGATTTGTTCCATTGTCATTTGGTATAAATCTTTAAAGCTTTTACCACTAATAGCTTCAATTCGATCTTTCCATTCCTTAAAACTTTCTTGTTTTGTTTCACCTTGTAAATTCATTTTTGTGAAATCAGGATTAAGACTCATTATTTAATCCCTCCCTTACTTTGTAGCCACGTCAAAATATTGTAACAATTTGCTCTGACATGAATAAATTCATCAATGCCGGCATCAAGATATATTTTTTCAAATTCTGGCGCCGGTGCTCCCGCCAATAACACTATCATATTTTCATTGTTTTCTTTAATCATTTTAGTCAACACTGGCACTATTTCTGGATAAGTATCATCCGTTGAACAAATAATAGTTGCTAACGCTCCAGACTCTTGTGCCGCCTTAGCAGCTTCTTCAATCGTCATAAATCCATCATTTTTTAATACTTCAAAACCACCAACTTCAACAAACCCTGTACTAAAATCAGCACGTGCTTTATGCTGGGGAATTTTCCCCATATTAGCCAAGAAAACTTTTAAATTTTCACCAGTATTATTTTTATATAATTTTGCTTTATTTCTTAATTCTTCAAATTTTTCAGTTAAACGATGTTTAGCAATGTTACGCTCTATTACAAATGGTTCATCATAAATAATTTTAGCTACATCATTTAAAGTTGCACCGGCAGCAAAAGCATTGCTTAGCACTGACATATACATTGGAGAATTATTTACTAAACATTCTTTTAATTCCGCTAGTTTTTCATCTCGATATTGTTCATCAATATCACTAATAAACTCTTTAATTGCTATAGTTCGTTCTTCCGCTAGTGCGTGACCATTAAGTTGATTTGCTTCCAATAATTCTTCCAGCATATTTGCATACATATTAATCCCAACAACTTTATCTACTCTTTTTTCTAGCGCTTTAAACCTTTGCTCTAATACATTTTCAATATCAGCTTGAACACTGCCAGCTTTTAAAGCTTCTTCCATTCCGCCACTTTCCTCGACAGTTTGTAGTACTAACCAAGCTTTATCTGCAACTTGTTTTGTTAAAGTTTCGATATACCATGATCCTCCTGCTGGATCTATCGGTTGCAACAAATTGCATTCGTTTTGCAACATAATTTGAGTATTACGAGCAATTCTGCGAGAAAAATCATCTCCTAATCTAATAGCTGAGTCAAAAGGTTGGACTTCCATACTATCTACACCACCCACAACTCCAGAAAAAGCTTCAGTTGTTGTTCTTAGCATATTAACATAAGGGTCATATACACTTTTATTAAAATTTGCCGTAGTTGCATGAATAATCATTTTTTGTGATTCTTCATTACCACCAAAACTTTCAACAATTTGCTTCCACAGCTTGCGTGCTGCTCTAATTTTGGAAATTTCCATAAAGAAAATTGCGCCTAATGAGAAATTAAATTGGATTTGTTTACAGATAACATTAACCTCTAGTCCCCGTTGTTGTAATGCTCTGATATAACTTATCCCTGTAGCCAAACAATAACCTAATTCTTGAACAGCACTGGCACCACCATCACTAAAAACTTGTCCATCAATCAAAATTGTTCTTAACTCCGGAGTATTTCGTTGACTCCATTTCACTACTTTTGCTAATTCATCGTACATTGAATTCAAGCTGGATGGTAACCGCCCTTTACTTGCTAACTCGCCTAGAGGATTTGCCCCAATTAAGCCATGCAAATCACTGCTTTTCCTTGAATTGGCAACTAACATTCCTTCTAGTAGTCCAATAATTAAACTATTATTACCTCCGGCATTAATATAAAGTTCATATTGACTTAAATCAATTTCACTAAAAATTTCATACGCATCTTCAATCGTTGTAATTGATACGCCACCTTTAACTTCATAGTTATTGATTGCAAAGCCATTCTTTCCATCTTTTGTGGCTTCATCTAACATTATGTTAATAGCTGTTGAACCTTTTTTTAGTTCATTCTTTATTAACTTATTAGCATTAAGTGGAATTGGATCATCCACCTTTTGCGAAATCAACCATGGTTGCTCCATATATCCTAAATATTTTGTGCCTCTCATATAATCTTCCATTCCAGGTAGATTTGAGATAGTATCTGGGCTTGGCGCCATTTCCATAGTATACATTGGCTCCAAAGTTATCCCTTCATAAGTTTTAGTAAGCAGTTTTTTTTCAAATGCTCCACCCTTTAGTGCCGCAATTGCTTCTGTTTTCCACTCTTCATAGTCAGGGGCAACAAACTCAGCAAAACTAACTTGTTCCAGTTCCTTTTTTTGTTCGTTTTTATCTGATTCTTTCATTTATACAGTCCTTTCTATGGTTATTCATCAATCTAATAATTTGTAATATATATTCTCAACATCAAAGCATTGAGTCAAAAGATGAATTTAATCATCTAATTTTAAAAAGATTGTTTCCTTTGCAAGAAAGGAAACAGTGGGCATTCACCCTAACACAATAAAAAAATTTATGAGCAATGTCCTCCACTAAAGCTAAAAAGTGGAGAAAACCTTTCGACAAAATAAATGTTTACGTAATAAAAAATAAAAACCTTTTCTGCCAACAGACAAAAAAGGTTATGATAAATAAATTCACAAATAAAAAATCTCGACATATAATAGTCGAGATAAATAGATTATGATATCTATAAATCTCCTTCCCCATCGCTCGCAGGTCAAACGGTGATTGTTAATTAGGCAGTTCTCCTGGCTCTAGATCATAACTCCTCCAAACCTTCCCAAAGCTTAAGCTTCAGTGGTATATCTTGGATTTGCTCCCTATTACAGTGGCGGGACCGCGTCGGCATTTAACCGATCTTCCCTATTAAGTCCTTTCGGACACCTAATCCGCAGTATTTAATTTTAAATCATTTCATAAACAATAATTATGATATCATTATCATTTTAGACTGTCAATGTTTTTTGCAAAAATTATTAAAATTATAAAATTTCTTGGACTCTACCAACTTGTCCATCTTCCAACATTACTTTTATTCCATGAGGATGAACACTACTTTTAGTCAATAATTTCGCGACTATTCCTTCTGTTAATTTCCCGGTTCGCTGATCTGCCTTTAACACAATATTAACCCTTTGTCCAATTTTTATATTAGCACGTTGTTTATTATTCATAACTAATCCTTTCAGTTAAGCTTATTATAGTTTATTCTACTCTCTTTTCTGGTTCTTGTAAAATTTATTCAATATTAATTAGTCTGCCAAATATCATTGATAAAATAAAGGATAGAAGCTTTAATAGCAGACTTTTAGAGAATTTTGGCATTATAAATAATGATTATTCATAGTTTTTATATACTTCATTATGTTTTTCATGTTCTAAAAACGTTTGGTAAGCTTTATCTATAATAATTTCAACCTAATCTTCCTCTAAACCTTTACCATATATTTTTCTCTTGCTCTGCCGTTTTCAAGTTGCAGTAGTGCCACTTTATATATTCTCTTAAATTTATCAGATGAAATATTTTAAAATTTCATCAAAACACCCCAAATATAGCTAAAATAAAAAGCCTGCAATAAAACTTGCAAGCTACTAATTTTTGGTGCGGTTGGTGGGATTTGAACCCACACGCCTCTCAGCGCCACCCCCTCAAGATGGTGTGTCTGCCGTTCCACCACAACCGCTTATATAAAATTTTAAGCAAAAAAAAAGCATCATTTCTTCTTGTTACAAGAAGAAATGGTGCCGAGGACCGGAATCGAACCGGTACGGATATCACTATCCGCGGGATTTTAAGTCCCGTGCGTCTGCCAGTTCCGCCACCCCGGCAATACCTTTGGAGCGGGTGATGAGAATCGAACTCACGTGGCTAGCTTGGAAGGCTAGGGCTTTACCATTAAGCTACACCCGCATATTATGGAGCTGGCGAGAGGACTTGAACCCCCAACCTGCTGATTACAAGTCAGCTGCTCTACCAATTGAGCTACACCAGCAATAAATGGTGCCTTAGGACGGAATCGAACCGCCGACACGAGGATTTTCAGTCCTCTGCTCTACCGACTGAGCTACCAAGGCATAATGGCGACCCGGAAGGGACTCGAACCCTCGACCTCCGCCGTGACAGGGCGGCATTCTAACCAACTAAACTACCGGGCCATATGGTGGGCGATGACAGGATCGAACTGCCGACATCCTGCTTGTAAGGCAGGCGCTCTCCCAGCTGAGCTAATCACCCATATTAAATAAAGTTTGGTGACCCGTAGGGGAATCGAACCCCTGATACCGCCGTGAAAGGGCGGTGTCTTAACCGCTTGACCAACGGGCCTTAAATGGTGATCCACCCGCGACTCGAACGCGGGACACCCTGATTAAAAGTCAGGTGCTCTACCGACTGAGCTAGTGGATCAAATGGCAGGGGCGGCTGGACTCGAACCAACGCATGCGGGAGTCAAAGTCCCGTGCCTTACCGACTTGGCTACGCCCCTATGGCTCCTTGAGTAGGACTCGAACCTACGACCGATCGGTTAACAGCCGATTGCTCTACCAACTGAGCTATCAAGGAATATAACCAGCAACTACCTAACCTCCCAGGTCGTTTCCAACCAAGTACTCT
>JAGPMH010000023.1 GCA_018052945.1 Negativicutes bacterium
TATTCAAATAATTAATAACGCTGTGAATTGCCACTAAGCCTTCACCGGACGCTTTGCTTATTTGCCAAGGTTTCCCAATGCAGTCACCCGCGGCAAAAACACCTTTTATATTAGTAGCCATATCTCTATCTACCTTAACAACTTGATTTTCCAGTGCTAATTCCGGAAAAATATTATCAATCGGATCTGTCGCTCTAATAATGAAAATACCATCAGCCGCAATAGTTTCTTGCCCCAATACCAACTGCTCTACTTTCATTGTTCCAACTATTTCTTTAATAATATCTTTTTTGACAATAAAAGAATATTTTTTTTCATCAGACATTTTATATTGTGGAAGATAAGTTACCTTCTCACAAATTTCCGCCAAGTACTCCGCTTCATGCTCCGCTTCAGCCGTATAACCAATTACCACTACTTCCTTACCTTTATACAGCATCCCGTCACAAGTGGCACAATAACTGACGCCTCTGCCTAAAAACTCTTTTTCCCCCGGTAACAATTTAGCCGGTGCTACTCCAATCGCCATAATCACACTCTTCGCCTGATAATTGCCTTTATTAGTTAAAATCATAAAATTATCATTATCAATAAAAATATTGGTAACTTTTTCCTTAATTAAACTGACTTCTTCATAACTTAGCGCATGATCAGCCATTTTTTGCATCAAGTCTTTTCCGCTAATCTCTGGCAAGCCTACATAATTATCAACAGTATGTGCTTTCTGCAGTTTGGCGCTAAATTCTCCTTGCTCAAACAACGCAATCTTTTTCTTTCGAATAGCCCCAGTCACCGCTGACGATAAACCGGCTGGGCCACCCCCGATAATTGCAATATCAAACATCATGCTACCTCCTTAGATAAATGCGTGGCACTCTATTACTTACCATACAAACTATTTCATAATTAATCGTTCCCAACACCTCAGCAATATCATCGGCTAATTGTTTTTTATCACCAAATAATATTACCTCATCACCCACTTTAGCGTCGGTGATTTTAGTTACATCAATCATGCATTGATCCATACAAATTCGGCCCACAACCGGTACTTTTTGGTCTTGCAATAAAACTTGCACCTTCCCTGATAACATTCTACTCCAACCATCGGCATAACCAATCGGTAAAGTTGCAATAATGCTTTTTACCGTAGTCTGAAAAGTACAGCCATAACTAATATATTGATGGGGCAACATTTGTTTTACATGCGTAATCCTCGCTTTTAAAGTCATCACAGGGTTTAAGTCAAGCTCTTGCTTTACCTCCGCCGATGGCCATAGTCCATATAAAGAAACCCCAAACCGCACCATATTAAAGTGACTTTCCGGTAACTCCAGTACCGCCGCACTATTAGCCATATGTTGTAGCGGAATCTCAATGCCTTGTGCCACAATTTGGTCAAGTGCTATTTTAAACAATTTTAGTTGTCGCTTAGCGTAACTTTTATCAACGGCATCCGCTTTCGCAAAATGCGAAAACACCCCTTCGATCTTAATATTACTTAGTTTCTTGACAGCTTCAGCAAAAACACCGGCTGTTTCAGGTGCAATCCCTAATCGCCCCATCCCGGTATCAATTTTTAAATGAATTTTCGCAGTAACAGCTTTGTCGTGAGCCATTTTATTTATTGTTTCGATATAATCCAAAGCATATGCCGTTTGGTCGATATCATATTCTAACAAATCATTAATTCGCTCCAACGGTGTGTACCCCAATATTAAAATGGGAACCCTAAACCCCGCCTGTCTGATTTGTATGGCCTCATCAATTCTCGCTACCGCTAAGTAATCCGCACCAGCTTTTAGTACAGTTTTAACAACTTCTATCACTCCGTGACCATAAGCATTAGCCTTAACAATCGCACAAATCTTGGCATTATTTTGAACCTTACTCGCTAGTTGTTGAAAATTATGTTCCAGTGCTGCTAAATTTATCTCCGCCCAAACCAATTCTTTTGACACATTAATTCATCTCCTAAAATATAAACCAAATAGTATTTACCGACTTTTCTACCGGCAAATACTATTTTAAACATTATTTGATACCTTTTTATCTTACTGCGTTAAGATTATTAACACAAGACTTACCACCCCTAACTTTAGTTAGCGGCAAAGTCTACGACAATATAAGTTCCTTTATCAACAATACTATTTGGCATAATATTTTGTTTTTGCGCTACGCCATTACCATTAGGAATTAGAACCAATCCTAAATTACTAAGCTCTGTACTAACCATTCTAATACTTTTCCCTTGCAAATTAGGCACCACCACTTTACCCTCTGGTCCATTAATCGTAACCGGCGGGCTTGGCATTGCAACATTTCCGCCACTATTAGTTGGCTGTATATCAACAACATATGCTGGTTTAATATTTAAGTAACGTAACACTTGTTCAAAAATACCACCGGCAATCGGTGCCGCAATTTCACCACCATAATATTTCCCATCAGGATCATCTAATACTACCAGCACCGCGACTTGAGGATTTTCAACCGGGGCAAATCCACAAAAAGATGCGATATAATGTCCGGCTTTATAACCAATACCATTATCATTAAGTTTTTCGGCAGTCCCGGTTTTGCCGGCAATACGATAACCTTTTACCGCTGCCAACTTACCACCACCATCACTAACAACCTTTTCTAACATCATTGTTAACTCTTGTGCTTTTTCCGCTGTAATAACCTGATTAACGCCCTGAACAGCAAACTCCTGAAAAATACTGTTATCTTCATTTTTTATTTCTTTAATAATATGCGGTTTTAATAATTGACCTTTATTAGCAATCCCCGACATCGCCGTAATTAGTTGCATTGGCGTAACCGCAATACTTTGACCAATCGACATCGTCGCGACATCTGGTGTAGTCATATCTTTGGGCTCAAAGAGCAAGCCATTTTCTTCCCCTGGTAACCCAAGACCTGTCGCCTTACCAAAACCAAACGCTTTCGCATAATTAATCAGCTTTTCTGAACCCAATCTCATGCCAATTTGTACAAAACCGGTATTAATAGACTTTTTAATTACTTCCGTAAAGCTGACACTACCATAGCTATCGCCACTCCAGTTTTTAATCCGGCGATCCGCTACTTGAATATAACCTTGATCAACCAATATATCGTTAGGATGAATCAACTCTTCTTGTAATCCGGCAGCGGCAACCATTGCCTTGAAGGTCGACCCCGGTTCATAAATTGAGGAAACAGCTCTGTTTTTCATCTGCTCTTGGCTAAATTTATAAAACTCATTAGGATTATAGGTCGGTCGATTAGCCATTGCTAAAACTTCACCGGTCTGTGGATTCATCACAATTACCGTCATCGCATGAGCTTTGGTTTCCAAAATAGCTTTATCCATCGCCTGCTCTACAATAAACTGAATATTATTATCTATTGTTAAATAAACATCTTTATGATGTTTCCGTGCCGTAAACGAGAAGATCGAGTTTAAAATTGGTGAACCATAGGCATCGGTCGCTATTTTTTTGTTATCGGCAGATCCTCTGATAACATCATCGGCCATTAATTCAATCCCATCTAAGCCAATATCATCAGTTCCAACAAACCCCAACACCTGCGCCGCCAAAGTATTGTTCGGATAATAGCGTTTGCTTTCATCTTCAAAGCCTAAGCAATTCAACTTATTGTCCTTTCGAAAAGCTATTACTTTTGCCACAACTTCCGGCTCTAACATTCTTTTTACCCAAACAAATCTGCCACCATAATTAATTTTTTCCAAAATTTCTGCAGGATTCATTCCTAAAATCGGGCCCAGTCCATTAGCAATAAATTCCGGATCTTTAACTTCATACGGATCAATAAATAGCGATTTTGTTAAGATACTGACCGCCAACTCTTTACCATTACGATCATAAATAGTTCCTCGCGGTGACTGCAAGGCCTTACTGTCATGAACTTGGCTTTGCGCTATTTCACTTAACTTACTGCCTTGAATAAATTGAATCCAAAATATTCGTGCAATCAAACCGATTACCAATATTAAAAAAAGCGAAATTGTCACAGCAATTCGTTTTTGAACTTTCTTTTTTAAAACAACAACCACAGCTAAGCTCCTCCCTATCACTATCTTAATTCTGTAAAATAATATGATTTCCTTTAAGTCTTTTTTAAAAATTCAATTCCATATTTCATAGATGCTGTTATAATAATTATGGAATAGCTTTATTTAGGAGGTATATTATGGACGATATAGATAAAAAAATATTACGGTTACTTCAAAAAAACGCAAGAATTACCATCTCTGATTTAAGTTCAGAAATTGCTTTATCAATGCCAGCCATCTCCGAACGCCTAAAAAAATTAGAAGCCAGTGGTGTTATCAAGCAATATGCCGCCATTCTAGACCCCGCTTTATTAAACAAGCATTTGATGGCACAAATTTTTATTCGCTTGGAGAAGCCACTATACTGTGATGCTTTTACTGATTTTGTCAAACAAGAAAATGAAATTCAAGAATGTTTTTATATCACCGGCGAATTCGATTACTCCTTAAAAATCGTCACCGAAAATACGAAAACCTTAGAACAATTACTACATAAAATTAAAAATCAACCGGGGATTGCCAACACTAAAACCTTAGTAGTCTTATCACCTGTTATCAATAATCCATCTCCCGGTCCGGACTAAAAAAACCATTGTGCCGCGCATTAGCAGCACAATGGTTTTTCATTTTTAATCTTCTTCCAAAATATTGACGATTGCAATTCCTTTTTGTTTTTCTAAATCGATAAATTCGCCTTCTAAAGTTTTGACAATCGGTCTAGCTGACAAGAAATGTCCCATTTTCACAACTTCAGCCGTTCTGCCATCACTTAATTCAACAATATTACCAGTAAAATAATTGCGAACATTATTTAAGAAAATACTGCAAATATAAGTATCGAGCTTATCAAACATCTCTCCTTGTAATATTTCCACAACCGAAAACGGATTAACCTTATCACGATAAATTCGATTAGAGGTTAAAGCGTCATAAACATCGGCAATGGCAATGACTTTCGCAAACGGGTGAATTTGTTCTCCTTTTACCTTCATCGGATAGCCAGTACCATCAATTCTTTCATGATGTTGCAATATTCCATAAGATATTTGTTGCGAAATATTTGGTACTAAATTGACAAATTTAAACCCTAAGGTTGAATGCAATTGCATTACTTCCATTTCTTTTGGAGTCAATTTACCCGGTTTATTTAAAATACTATCCGGTATTTCCATTTTCCCTAAATCGTGCAACAGCCCGGCTAAAATAAGTTCATCCAAGTCTTTACTCTTATATTTTAACCAGCGCCCCAACACTCCACAAATTATTCCGACATTCAAAGAGTGAGTAAACGTATATTCATCTTGCTCGCGTAATAAATATAAATGATTAATAACACCAGCGGTATTAATCAGCGGTAGCATTCTTTGCTTGTATAAAGTCATAAGCTCCGGTAATGATACAATTCTCGTTCTGCTGATATTTTCAAAGATATTTTGCAACATATTAACAGTTTGATAATATCCTTCAAAAAACTTTTGTTGCGTTGTCACCAACGGTTTCGGTGGCAAGGTTACCTGTTGGTTTAATTCAACTTTTTCTTTAACAACGATTTCTTTGATATCCAAAAATTCCAAGCTCTCTATTAGTCGATCAGTTAGCTCTACGCCCGCACTTAGTGCTACTTTTTCGCCTACGACAATATCTTTTCCGACAACCATTCCTTTTTTTAGCTGTGAAACTGAATACCTTACGTTCTTGAACATAAACTCACCTCTTAAAAATATCGCAAATGATAATTTTATACTTATTATTTATAAAGTAGCAACATTACTTCGGTCGAAAAAATCCAATAAAAAGTAATATATATATTTACCAAGGACAGGTTAAAGTCCTTTAATTTCATCTCTTTTTTTACATTTTTTAAAAAAATAAGTCATAGGTCTGAGTAAATTTTCCATATTACCAACTTTTATTCTATAACGATACTATGGACTAGTCAGTTTTAGCTTAAGAAAAGCCCTAAAGTAATCTTTAGAGCTTTTCAAATTTATTCATCTTTGAATTTATCCAACATGGAAATAGCATCAATCAAATGATTATTAAAAATTTGTTTAGCAACATTCAGTAATTCAATAATCATCGGATCACATAGGGAATAATTAACTTTATTACCATCCTTAGTGCCATATACAATGTTTTTACTCCGTAAAATTGCCAGCTGTTGTGAAACCGCTGAGCCTTCACTGCCGATTAAAACTTGTAATTCATTTACATTTTTATCACCGTCAGCTAATAATTCTAAGATTCTAATTCGCAATGGATGTGCTAATGCTTTAAAAAAATCAGCTTTAAATCGTTGTAGTTCCAGATTCAACAGTTCCACCTCTCTTTATCTTTTCTTCATATTTCAATAAACCTAACAAAATCCCTTCTAACAAGGCCTGGGGACGTGGTGGACAACCCGGTACCACTACATCGACCGGTACCACCTTATAAACTGCCCCAATGTTAGCGTAGGTTTTTCCAATAACACCGCCACTAATACCACAAGACCCTACCGCCATCACTATTTTCGGATTAGGGGTCGCCTCATAGGTTTTAGTAAGAGCTCCTAATAAATTTTCGGTAACGCCACCGGTTATCATCAACAAATCGGCATGGCGTGGTGATGCTACAAAATTAATCCCCCAACGACTAACATCATAAAAAGGGTTACTTAGCATCGACATTTCAAAATCACAGGCATTACATGAGCCCGTATCAACATGCCGAATATGTAACGACCCACCCATAATTTTCTTGATTTTTTGTTTTAGCAAGTCTGCCTTAAATTCTTGCTCCTGCTCTAATATATTATATATTTTGTTGCTTTGAAGCAAGGCTTTATTGCCACAATGTTTTAAACAAGCGCCACAGTATACACATTTTAAATGATTGATGGTTATTTTATCGGTTATAGTAATAGCTTGCGTCGGACAACACCGGACACATTCACCGCATTTACTGCAACTACTAGTGTCAGCCTCAACCATGCCCTTATAGCGTGGTGAAATATTTTGGTAGACATCACGTTCTGTAACGGTGCCGGTCTGCCAAATTTTTTTAAACAGCTCTAACATTTAATCCCTCTTTTCAATCAGCGATCACAACACGCATAGCAAAGTTCAAAACTTTTATTTATTAATGGAAAATCCGGAATAATATCGCTGGTCACAGCTAAACAGACTGCCGGCCAGTTACTATAAGAAGCTGAGGAGATTCTATAGCGATAAATTTTCCCGTCTTGATTTACCATCATCCAATGACAATCCTCGCCGCGGGGCGATTCAACCATAGCAAACCCGCTCTCATAAGCTTTTATATTTTGTAAGGACACTGTGAGTTCACCATTTGGTAAATCATTTAAAATTTGCCTAATAATATTAATACTTTCTCTAACTTCTAATACTCTAATTTTAAGCCGATCTAAAACATCACCATAAGTGGTGGTCTGCACCGCAAACTTTAATTTATCATAACATAAATAAGGAGTGTCGCGACGACAATCAATATCTCGTCCTGAAGCTCTGGCGGCAACACCGACTACTTCCAAATCACAAACTTGGCGATAAGTTAAAGTGCCGGTTTTTTGCATTCGATTGAGTGCAATCTCATGCTCAAAAATAATTTCTACCAAGTCTTGATATTCAATCTGTAAATCATCCATAAACCTTAAAATTTTATTGATGTCATTGTTATCAATATCAAGACTGACTCCCCCTAAAACAATTGCCCCCCGCAAATAACGATGTCCAGTCAAGTCTTCATTGAGACGCAATAGTTTTTCCTTTAAAATACTACCTTGACTCACCGCAACAGCAAAGCCAAACCCGGCACAAATATTGCCGGTATCACCAACATGATTATATAGTCGTTCCAATTCTAAAAATAATACTCGTAAGTATTGTGCCCTCTCACTAATCTTGGTCTGCGACAGCTTTTCTGCTAATAATACAAAACTAGCACTATGTGAAACATTACAAACGCCACAAATTCGCTCTATGATAAAGGATGCTTCTTCTAATGTTTTTCCTTCTAAGCTTTTTTCAATGCCACGATGTGTATAAAATAATTTCGCATCTAAATGTAGAATTTTTTCACCAACAGCACCAAATCTAAAATGTCCCGGTTCGATAATGCCGGCATGAATAGGTCCTACCGGTATTTGCGTAACATCATTCCCCAAATATTGCATAAAGTTATTATTATTTTTATTCTCATATTTTAAGGGCACGATTTTAAAGTCTTTTCGCAACGGATAACTATTTTCATCCCACCGTCCATGATTGATTAAAGGAGTCCGATTAGGATGTCCCACCGCTCTTAACCCCAATAAATCATTTACTTCTCGCTCATACCAATCAAGGGCTGGCAATTTAATACTCAGCGACGGAAAGGTTGGATCGTCTTCACTAATCATCATTTTCAAAGTAATACATTGCTTAATATCACTAAGCAGAAAAATATAATAAAGCGCAAATTTGCCACTAATACTGCGTTCATCATTACCAATCATATTTAAAAATCTTATTTTATTGTTGTCATATAAAAATTCCACTATTTCCGGTAAATCTTTTTTTACAATTCTAATTAACCACTCATTGGCGCTAGTTTCTTCAACTTGTAAAATTTTATCACCCAAATGTAGTTTCAGTTTTTTCAGTATTACTCTAATCATCACTACACTCCTATAACTGTAGCTGCCATGATAACAGCTTGTTGAATAAACGGCAACACATATAAACCGCCAACAATTACCAATAATAATGGCAACAACATTGCTACTATGGTCCAGCTATCTTCTTTGATATTTTTCGCCTTTTTCGGCTCTTCACCAAAAACCATTCTAATAACATAATAAGACATTCCACTAAAAATTATTGCCACTAGTACGGCAAACAAACAACCCAGCCATAATTTACCGGATTTTATGCACCCTAACATAATGGTAAATTCACTGATAAACAAACTAAAAGGTGGCGCACCGGCAATCGCCAAACTTGATATTAAGAAAATTACTCCGGTATACGGCATACTTTTTATTACGCCACTAATTCTGGCAATATATTTGCTGTGATATTGTTGGGTAATAGTGCCGGCAGCAAAAAACAATAGTGATTTTCCTAAGGAATGATTCACCATATGTAATAAGCCACCATATAATCCCAAAGAACCACCAACGCCCATCGCTAAAGTTATTATGCCAATATGCTCCACACTAGAAAAGGCCAATAATCGCTTTAAATCATGTTGCACAAAAACAAACGGCACAATCGCAATAATGGATAATAACCCGAAGCAAATTAAATAAGTTGTAGCAATCTCTGGAATAACTGCCTTAGCAATGATGTACACGCGTAATACCCCATATAATGCGGTATTTAGCAATACCCCAGATAACACTGCACTAATTGGCGCTGGGGCCTGACTATGGGCATCCGGTAACCAAAAATGCATTGGCGCCAGACCCGCTTTTGTTCCAAAGCCAATTAAAATAAAAATAAAACCAACCTTAACCCATTCGGCATTCAATTGCCCAGCCACACTTAAGAGGTTAGTCCACTGTAACGCAGACTGCTCTTCTAATAACACCGTTAAACCTGATAAATAGATAAAAACAATTCCCAACAGCGCTAAAGCAATCCCAACTACCCCCATAATTAGATATTTCCATGCTGCTTCTAGCGAATGCTTATTGCCATAAAACGCTACCAACATGGCTGAAATTAATGTTGTTAATTCTATCCCCACCCATAATAGCCCTAAATTATTAAAGATCGTCACCAACAACATACTGAGAATAAACAAATGAAAAAAACAATAATAAAACCCTAATTTTTTTAGCGAGATAATATCATGAGCTAATTCCGTCCGCATATAACCAACCGAGTAAATACTAGCAGTAAAACCAACAGTCGCAATTAGCACTAAGTTAATGCTGCTAAGTGCATCAATATAAATAAAATTATCAAAGAGCGTTATAACATTACTCTGATTAATAAAGAGTGCAATAAAAACCGCACCAACCAATAATAAAAAGCTACCAATAATTTGCATAATATCAAAATTTTTAAGTTTATATGAGACTAAACAAAACAAGGCATTAACCATTGAAAGTCCCAGCAAAGTCAGTATTAACATTCTTTAACCTCTTAAATCCTGCATTTTTTCTGTATTTAAACTATTAAAAGTTGAACTAATCTTAAATGATAAGGACGCTATAATAATAACCGCGACAAACAAATCAAAAAATATACCCAATTCTACAACCATGGGCATTCCATAACTGATTGCCTGCGTTATTAAAAAGAGTCCATTTTCAATAACAATGACACCAATTCCTTGCAACAACACTTGCTTGCTATTAATAATTTTAAAAATCCCTAAAAATATCAGTGTTATCGCTGTTGCTAAATACTGCGCACCATGTTCAGCTGTCGGCAATTGTAATTTCGCCGCAATATATTGTCCAATCATTACTAATAAAAAAGCAATAAAGAGCGACATTACCGGTCCCAAAGAATGATCTATTCTTTTTTTATTGGCGGTCTTCTTAATCGTAAAATATAATACCAGCGGTATTAAAATTGCTTTAACACAAAGTGTCAAAATTCCCGCAATCAATAAGTGTAATAAACCTGTCTTAGTCCAAATAATCAAAGATACTAAGGCTAAGGCTAATGATTGCACAAAAATAATTCCCACTGCCTCTACTGCTTTTTTAAGTCTGAATAACATTAACGTACTAATTAACAAACAAATGGTAACAAAACTCTCCATTATTTCACCCCTTAATAATTAAACAATTGAAAAATTAGCGACAATACGGCTAACGATATTGAAGCTAAAATCAAATTTGGTACTAAAAACAGCCTTATTTTTGCATAAACCGTCTCGATCACAGCCAAACCTAATCCAACAATAAAAACTTTGCTGACATAAAGCACCAATGCCTGAGCTACTTCAAGATAACCAACATTAACCGCAATCCCATAAGGAAAAAATAAATTTATCAATACTGTAATTAATAACAATTGTTTAATCTGCACAAATAACACCATCAACCCCAAATACCGACCAGAGTATTCTAACATCATTGATTCATGCATCATCGTTAACTCCAAATGGGTATCGGGATTATCATAAGGCAAGCGACCGGTTTCTATAATCAAAACAATTACAAAGGCTATTAATGCTAGCCACCATGAAAAATTTGAGATAAAAAAATCATGTTGCAACACATTTTGTATAACATTACCAATATTAGTTTCCGTTGTAGTTAATAACACCGCAATGATCGAAAGTAGTAATGCCGGCTCCGTTAACGCTCCCATCACGCTTTCTCTACTGCCACCAAAGCCGCCAAACGAACTCCCAGCGTCCAGCGCCGTTAGTGCCATAAAAAATCGACAAAGTGCCAATAAGTATATTACTAAAATGATATCACCACTAAAGCCTAGTGGTGCTGGTACATAAAAACTCGGTATCAAAATACTGATCAGTAAAATAAGACCAAGGCACAAATACGGTGTAGTAACAGTAAGCCATGAAGCTTCTTTCGATATAACACTATCCTTTTTTAAATATTTCAAAATATCACGATATGGTTGAAACAAATCAGCGCCAATTCTATTTTGTAATCTCGCCTTAACTTTCTTTATCACCCCTTGCACTAATGGTGCCAGCAAAATAAAACTGCAAAGTTGTAACAGTACTAACAATATTTTTTCCATTACGCCACCTACCAAACCATCAATAAGCTTACAATTAAGGCAATAACCATATAGCTTAAATAATCTCTTAATTTACCATTTTGAATAATTCTAACTTTTTTAAAAAACTGCAACGACATTTTTACCAATGGCAGATACAGCAATTGTAATAACTTAACTTTGAGTGAGAATGAATGCTCAATTTTTTTATGATAATATTCATACTCTTTACTAATATCAACTTTTCGTTCAAATCCTAATATTTTTTTAAAAATAACCAATAGTGGCTCTGTAAAAGACGTTGCGGTATACTGCATTTTTTCTTCGTAATTAAACCCACACGTCCAAGTCTCACCGATAACAACCTTACTTTTATTAAATAATATCCGAACGAGCACTACTACCAACACACTGATTAACAATAAACTTCCAAATATTAACGCTAAATTTAAATCTTTCAAGGTGCCGGCTTGTTGTGGAATTGTTAAGAATAGTGAATTATGACTCAATGGCACAAAATAATTTGCCACTAAATTATTAACAACTGCCATAAAATATTGCGGAAACAATCCTAGCAGTAATAAACTAGCAACCAATAACCCTTGTGAAACTTTAAACCACTGATTTTTTTCGGTAATCTCAGTAGCTTCTGCTACTGTTTTTCCTAAAAAAGCCACCCCAAAATTTTTAATGGCTCCAATTACCGCTAAGCCCCCAACCAATAAAACCAAGGCTAAAGTAAATATGACTGCCAACCGCAAGACCGGATTAGTCAAATAAAATAATAATTGAAACAAATTTTGTAATAATAACCATTCTGAAACAAACCCCGCAAAGGGTGGTAATGATGCTAAAGACATCACCCCTGCAAGAAAACAAATTGCAGTATAAGGCATCTTCTTATTTAACCCCCGCAACTTGCTTAGCTCCAACGACTTTAGTTGCGTAAAAATTACTCCACCACAAATAAACAATAACCCTTTAAAGAGAGCATGATTAAAACTATGAAATAACACTGTAAAAAAAGCTAATGCTGCCAATGCCGTTTGATCAAAGTGTTTAAAAATCAACGCTAAGCCCATACTAATTAAAATAATTCCCATATTTTCCGCACTACTATATGCTAAAAATCTTTTTATATTATTTTGTAACACTGCCAATAAAATACCGTATAAAGCACTGATTATTCCACTAGCCACTAAAAAAAATCCCCACCACAAAAAACTATTGCCGAGAAAATCAAAATAAAATCGACATAAGCCATAAACTGCTGTTTTAATCATTACTGATGCCATCAGGGCAATCACATTGATTGGCCCTAGACCATACGCCCGCGGTAACCAAACATGTAACGGAAAAATTCCTAATTTTGCCCCAAAACCAATTAAGGCACAAATAAATAAAATATTTAAGGTTAAACCATCTAAAGTCTGTCCTAAATTTTTATAATCAGCAAAATTAATACTACCTGTTTTTAAATATAGCAACAAAAAAGCACAGGTAATAAACGCAGTTCCTAAATGAGTTATTACTAAGTAAATATAACTATTCAGTTTTGCATTAGTGCTTTGATGTTCAAACATAATTAAAACAAAGGATATCAACGCCATCATTTCCCAAAACAATAAGAACAATAAAGAGTTATCAGCTAATATGACCCCACTTAAACTTAAACTAAATAGATTAAGTAAACTTAACATTACAACATTTTTATAATTCTGCCCTTTCAAATAACCTTGAGAAAAAATAAAATTAATTAAGCTCAAAAAATTTACTATAAGCAAAAAAAATGCTGCTAAATTATCAATTTTCACCACAATGTTTAAAATACTGATAATAATCCAGCCACTATAACTAAATATTTCATTATTAATAAGCACTGCTCCGGCACCAATGAGCCCACACAGACTTGCGCTAACGCCACTAAGCACTGCAATATTTTTCCCCCCATTAAGTTTTTGATAAAAACATAATGGTACTAAAAAACCGATTACTGTAAAAATTAGATTTCCTAGAAAAAGTTTTTGATAAAAATCCATTATTAACTCCCTTTACTTTAAATAATCGAATATCTGATTATTTAAAGATACTAAATTAAATCAGCTTTTTCAAACCCAACTTAGCTGATTTAGAATAGTATTAGGCAATAAACTAATCTAAGTCTTAACTAGGACAGTCTTACTTTATTTCTTCCCCTAAAATCTTCTTAAAACTCATTTTTTTGTTATTAACAGGCTAAAACTTGCTATTTTTTTCATTTTATTATAAGCTTATGACTATAAATTGATAATCATTATTATTAAGGAGGTTGAATTGTGGAAAAATACACTTTAAAACCTTTAAAGACGGTAACAACCTTTCTATCTTATCCCTTTAAAAGTTTTATGCAAGCAAATTCCTTAGGCGGAAATTTGTTATTGCTCTCATTAATTCTCGGTTTGTTCTTGGCAAATTCACAATATCAAAATCAATATCATGCTCTTTGGCAACAACATCTCGGTTTTTTCTGGGGTGATTATAAATTTGAAAAAAGTATGCTTCATTTTATTAATGATGGTCTGATGGCAATATTCTTTTTTCTAGTGGGTCTAGAAATAAAACGGGAGTTATTGGTCGGTGAACTTTCCGTACCAAAAAAAGCACTATTTCCGGTGGCTGCCGCACTGGGTGGAGTTATCTTTCCTGCCATATTTTTTTCACTCTTACAATTCGGTAATGCTGAAACACTGCGCGGTTGGGCTGTACCAACAGCAACTGATATCGCCTTTGCTTTAGGAATCTTATCGCTTTTAGGCAGTAAAGTTCCAATATCTTTGAAAATTTTTCTGACTGCCTTAGCAATCGTTGATGATATTGTAGCGATCTTACTAATTGGTATTTTTTATTCGGCGCCACCGAATTTAATAGCTTTGGCTGTTGCTACGATTTTATTATTTGTCATGTTTTATTTAAATCATTATGGCATTAGAAACCTTTCGGTTTACCTTTTTTTAGCCATTTTATTATGGTACGCTATTTTTCTGTCGGGGATTCATGCCACATTAGCCGGCGTCTTGGCAGCCTTTACTATTCCGGTTAAGGTTAGCTTAACTCGCCAAGCTGCTGCTGATAAAAGTAAAAAACTAGTTAAAAAATTACATGATTTAAGCTCTTCTTCCGCCGAAATTCTTGGCGATAAAGCTTATCAAAAAGTATTATCACAGCTGTCTAAAATCTATGTTCAAGCCGGTACGCCCCTAGAACGCTTAGAACATAAATTACATCCATTGGTGTCTTATTTTATTTTACCGTTATTTGCTTTTGCTAACAGCGGAATCACTATTGATGGTGCCATGTTTTATAGTCTATTAGAACCGCTCTCACTAGGGATTATCTTCGGCCTATGCTTTGGTAAACCTATTGGGATAACCTTCATTTGCTATTTGCTGGATAAATTAAAATTGACTGAAAAACCTGCTAATATGTCGTGGCAACAATTATGGGCTAGTGGCTTTTTTGCCGGGATCGGCTTTACCATGTCAATTTTAATTGCGAGCTTAGCCTTTGATAACATTCACTTATTAAATCAAGCTAAACTTAGCATTATCGTTGCTTCTGCTTTAGCCATTATCCTCGGCACTCTTTTATTATTGCTTGACCCTAAAACTAATACTCCACCAAAACATTGATAAAAAATCCTCAACAGAGAGCTTGTTAAACTCCCTGTTGAGGATTTTTTTAAGTTAAATCATTTTCTTTTTCCTGTGTGAAAATTGTTAACCGACCTTTGCCTCTGCTTTTCGATAAATATAAGGCCGTATCAGCTTTTTCATAAAGCTCTTCAAAAGTAATCCCGTCCGCTGGCGAAAACGCTACCCCAAAACTCACACTAATATCAGCAATACAAACCTGCTCCCCTTGGCGTGAATTAATGTCGTAATAATCCGCTAAGGCTTTTTGCACCGCTTCAATTTTACTAAGAATAGCTTCATTACTTTTAACATTTTTTAAGAAAATAATAAACTCGTCGCCACCAACTCGTCCGACAATATCATCTTTGCGAAAAGATAATTTTAAATTTTCAGTAAAACCTTTTAATAATCGGTCACCTTTCGCATGCCCTAACGTATCATTGAGCTTTTTAAAATTATCCAAATCACAGATTATTAAGGCATGTTTACCGACTCTAGCATTATTATTTAAATATTTTCTAATGAAATTTTCTGTCGTAACCTTATTATATAAACCCGTTAATAAGTCTACCTGTGCTCTTAACTGAAGTTCTTCTACCTCTTTTTTCAATTTATCCACATCACGCAATAATACAATCACTTTACTAACTTCATTTTTCTCATTTAGAACCGCTTTACTAATTAATAAATACCAATTAAATTCACTACTTTGATTTAATCTTGCCCTAATATCAATTTCCGGCACTGTTTTGCCCGCCAAAACATCCCGCATATGATTTAAATATAATTCCCGATCATCAGGATGCACAAAAAAAGTGTGGGGCGGAATTATTTTATGGTCTTCATCGTAAATCTTTTGATAATGATATTTATCAGTAATTTTGCCGGAGCGATACACCGTATCACCTTCTAAGTCCCATTCAAAAATACTCTCCTGTGCACTTTCCATAATAATGCGATGACATTCTTCACGTTGTAATAATTCATGCTTATCTTTATTAATTTTTTCCATCAAGGTATTGAAAATGTACGCTACTTCAGAAAATTCGCCTTCTTTGCTACTAAACTTTGCCGAAAAGTCTCCGGCTTTTACTTTTCCTAAAATTTCAATAAAATCTTGTAAGGGCTTGGTTATTTTTTGCGTTAAAATCCAGCCACCAAGAGCTAAGCAAAAACAGAAAATTGCTACACCTAAACTTGCCAATAAAATTCTTTTTTCAAATAGCCGAATTAACTCCTGTTTATCAGCAGTGGCAACAACAGCCCATGAAGTATTAGGAATATTACTATAATAAGCTAGTTGCTGACCATTTTTGTTGCGATAACTTAAAAAGCCTTTACTCTGCTCTGTTTTATTAACCGAAAACCATTTACTAATCAGCTCGGAGTCAGCTTCATTATCTTCATAGACATCTTTCATTACCGGATTATTGTTATCTGCTGATTTTTTAATAAAATTGCTACCTTTATCAAAAACCAATAACTTTACGGTCTTATATTCGTTAGAAATTGTGTTTATTTCAATATTTTTCTTATCTATTATTAATTGAATAAACCCTACATAATTATCGTTATAATATACTGGCTTAGCAAAGACCAACAAGCTGGTTTTATTGTTATAGTCACCTAATAAATTAGAAATATACACATTATCATTATTGTTATATTGCTGTAGTTCTGTGAATTTCGGACTTTTTTGCTTAATATTTGTTGTAATATTACTAGCCACAATAATACCGGTTTTATCTATCAGGTTAAGTTCAAAAACAATCTTTTCTTTTTCATCTTGTAATAAGTTTGCTTCTTGATTTTCTTGAATTCTTTGAAAAATTGTATTGATATATAGTTTTTCATTCTCGGTAGCTAAATCGCCCTTCTGCTGCTCCGCTAAAAACATTTTTATCCTATCAATCTGCGATAATATTTGCACCAAATTTTCGCGTTCTCTAATGAATTTACCAATATCTTGCACTGCATTATTATTAATTAACATTAACTTATTTTCAAAATCAGTACTTTGCTCCTGCCAAGCTACAAAATGTAAGATAGCAATGAAAATTATTAGCGGTGCTACAGAAAACAATATTAAGTTCTTATAAATATAGTGTTTAGTTTTCATCAACTCACCCTAATTCCATAAATTTATTGCTAATTAATTTACTTAATAATATCATAATTCATCCAAACATTTAACATTTTTTCACTATTATCAAAAAAATAGCAAATATTTATCTTTCTAAATATTTGCTATCTACGTTACGCCATTGTACTGGAAAATAGCTCTACCATAGTTTTATCAAATAAGGTGCCACCACCTGATAACACATCAAACACTGCTTCTCGTGGAGTAAATTGTTGCATCAGTAATCTATCATAATGATCTGCAACTGCCACCAATCTAGCAAATTCAATAATCTCGGTTTTCTTAAATTGAAACGGAAAACCACTACCATCAAATCTCTCATGATGTTGTAGACAAATCATCGCAACTATCATATCTAACTCTGCATTATTGCGAATTTTTAAAAACCCTAAAAAAGAATGGGCTTCATTATCTTCTTTAAAAAATCGTCCCATCCCACAATCATGTAACAATGCTCCCATTGCCAAATATTCTAAATTCAAAAAATTATAACCGGCATTAATACCCATAATAATTGAAAGAATCGTTGTTCTTAAACTATGTTTATATAAAACCTCATTTTGTCGTTCTGCCTCTAAAAAATCTTGAATCGGTGATTTTTCTAACACCGAATATAATACTTGTTCAATTCTGCTGGCATTTTTACTGATTTTAACCGTACGATACTTATCAATATCTTCAATTAGCCCCGTTATCGAATTCACACATTCTTGTGCTTTCGCTTTTAATACCGGAAGATTTTCTGTAACTTCTTCTTGGCTCTCATCTTGAATATCAATAACACTAACTTTAAATTTTTGTAAGCCCTGAATATAAGCCTTTGTTAATTTAATACCACGGCCAATTAATATCATCCCTCTATTATCACAGATGGTTTGGCCACAAATCATGCCTTCTTTTAAATCTTCTAACGCTATTGGTGTGGACTTTTTTTCATTTAGCATCACCCAATCCCAATAATTCTAAAATTTCCTGTTTTTTCAGTGGTTTTGGTAAAATAGCTAGTACATCGTACTTTTTACAATCTTGTTGCACCGTTTTTTGATTGGCAATTGAACTGATAATAATAATTTTGACCTTCCGATCTAACAACCTAATTATTTTCAAGGTTGCCAAGCCATCTAAGACCGGCATTGTTATATCTAAAAAAATAACATCAGGCCGAAAGGTTCGATGTTGCTCTAATGCTTCTACCCCATTATAGGCTGAAATAATTTCTACATCTTCCATCCCATCAAAAACATGTTTAACACTAATAATTGACATTTTAGAATCATCGGTAATCAATACGCGCATAGTAGCCTCCATAAATCTCTTTAAGTCTCTTAATAATATTTAGTTATGATAAGTTAGCAAAAAATCAATATATATTATAATTATAGTTATAGCAAGACCTTTAATTTTTGCAGTACTCCTTTAATAATCAAAAGGAGTAAATTACATATATTTTACACTGTTTATATTAAAATAAAAAGACAAAAATAGACAATATTATGCTGATTTTACCTTATTATAGTACTTCGACAAACCATGCCTTAATCCTTTAGTCCTAGATAAGTATTTTCACCTTAATAAAAGCTCTTCATTATTGCAGGTTATCACTGTTTTATGTCGAAATAATTAGTGTTTGATATTCCAATTTAAGTTTAATTTTACCTGATATTAGTTGTTATTTTGTGAATATGGAGGGTTCTCAATGAGCACTTATAGTAATAAATTTTTAGAAGCACTCTTATCGGTCGACAAACAAGCCTGCTTTGCTTTATTAGAAAAAAGATTTCGGGCTGATAGCTCTTTTTCGTCGATTGAAAATCTCATCATAGAATCTCTACAAAAGGTAGGCGAAGGTTGGGAAAATGGTACGGTGTCATTATCACAAGTTTATATGAGCGGCGTAATTTGCGAAGAATTATTTGATAAATATATTGCAATAAAAACACCGTTTATTGACACTGTCCAAAAAATTGGTATTCTAACCCTCAATGATCATCACACTTTAGGTAAAAGAATTGTCACTGCACTTGTTCATAGCTATGGCTATAATATCCTTGATTTAGGTAGCGGTCTCTCACCAGAAAAAGCGGTTACCTTAATTAAGCAAGCGCAACTTGATATCATTTTCGTTTCAACGTTAATGCTTCATTCTGCCTTGAAAATTAAAAACTTAAAAGAATTATTAATCAAAGAAAATCTTTCCGTCAAAGTTATTGTCGGTGGCGCACCCTTTAGGTTCGACGAAAATTTATGGCAAAAAGTTAATGCCGATGGTTGTTGTACCAGTGCTTTTGACACTTTAAAATATTTCAAGGAGGTCAATTAAATGAGTAAGCAAACTATGACCTCAATGGAGCGCTTTGTTGCTTCATTGCTTTTGAAAACTCCAGATAAAGTACCGTTATGTTTATTTTTTTCTAGCTATGGCGCTAAAGAACAGCAACTTTCCATTAAAGAATATTTTAAGCAACCTGAGCTGGTCGCTAAAACCCAATTGCACCTCCAGCAAAAATATAAAACCGATTGTCTTTATACTTTTTCTTATGCCCCCCTTGAAATTGAAGCCTTTGGTGGTGAAGTATTATTTAGTCAAGACGGTCCCCCTAATGCTGGTGAACCGATTATTAAAAATGATCTCGACATAAACAATTTAGAATTACCAAAAATCTCACAAACACCTTGTTTATTAAGAACCTTAGAAGTAACCTCAAAATTAAAAAT
Organism: Negativicutes bacterium; assembly: GCA_018052945.1. Lineage (NCBI taxonomy): Bacteria > Bacillati > Bacillota > Negativicutes > Negativicutes bacterium. Next base: position 20,284 of record JAGPMH010000023.1, read on the forward strand.
TGCCGTAAAAGAAACCGTTCCAATAATCGGGGTAGTGATGTCACCATTTTCTCTGCCCATTATGCAAATGGGTTTTGAAAATTATTTAAATTTACTATATCTTAACAAACCTTACTTCTTAAAATTAATGCATAAAAATATAGAATTTTGTACTGCTTGGGCCAATGCACAGTTAAAAGCGGGGGCAACCACAATTTTTTATTTTGATCCCTTATCCTCCGGTGATTTCATTACTCGAAACCTTTTTTTATCAACCGGCTATAAGGTCGCCCAAAAAACCCTCAGCCACATCAACGGTTTTTATGGCGTAAACACCGCCTCTGCTAAAGTTACGGCAATCCTAGAAGATTTAATCAATTTAGAAGCAAAATATGTTAGCTTTAGTACAAACGATGATATTGTTAGTATCAAACAAGCGGCAGCGAAACGGATTTGCTTAGTCGGAAATTTAAATGGTATCAAAATGGTTAATTGGTCTGAGGCAGAAATTGTCTCCAATGTAAAAACTGTAATTAAACATGCCGGTAGAGATGGTGGGTTAATGTTAGCGGAAAGTCATGGCGAAATTCCTTGGCAAGTTTCTGAAAAAGTATTGCTAGGCATCAGCGCTGCTGTAGAAGAATTTGGACGCTACCCACTAACTTGGTGCAATCATGAATAAGTTAGAACTTTATGTGTGCTCAAATCTCTGTCCCGAAATCAACTACCTGCTAACAATTATGGATTATCCTGCTGTAACTGTTATTGAATATCCTTGCGCCTGCTTAATTAATGATAATCATAATATCATCAGTACTCTATTACAAAATAATGAACATAATAGCGCTGATAAAGTCATCATTTGTAGCAAGACCTGTGGAATTTTTAAATTTTTACCGGCTATTGATGTTTCATATCAAGTTAAAACCTTGGAATATTGCCATGAATATTTAGTTACCCCCACCACTTTTGAAAACTTAGTCCAAGATGGCAATTATTTAGTTACTACTGGTTGGTTACAAGCTTGGGCTAAAAATCTCAAACAAGCAGGGTTTGATGAAATAACCGCTCCAAGGTTTTTCAAAGATTTTTGCACTAAACTAATTTTCCTCAACACCGCCATCTCTCCTAACAGTATTAATGAATTAAAAGCTTGTGCTAATTATCTTAAGCTACCTTATGAAGACTTACCCTGTACTTTACAGTACTTAACTTTATTTTTAGAAAATATTATCTTAAAATGGCGTTTTAGTAGCTTTGAAGAAAAAGCCAATAATTTATCTTATCTACGCCGAGAAAATGCCAAATATGCGACGATGGTTGATATCATACAGAAATTTTCCAATACCAAAACAAAAACAGCTATTATTACAGAAGTTAAAAATATTTTAACTTTAATCTTAGGAGCAAACTCTTGTGAGTATACCGAGGACTTAGAGAATTTACCGCCGGAATTTAAATTAGGACAACCATTGTTAGTAGATAGTTCGCAACATTATTTAATTTTAGAAGATAATAACGGTTTTTTTATTAAAGTATTGTACTTCGACCAACCTTTAGCTTTAATTAAGGTTTCAGACTTTCTTTTCCCAGAATATCTCTTAAAGTATCTTGATTTTGCCAGTAGTATTATTCAGGTTTGTAGCGTCGCTCTACAAAATGCCACCCATATTGAAGCGCTCGAACAACATAAACATATTTTAAATTATATTAGTATTCACGACCACTTGACCACGCTCTACAACAGAGCTTATTTTAATGAAGTATTAGAAGATATTAAAGGCTCAAAACATTGGGCATTATTTGTCTGTGATATTGATGGTTTAAAGGTCGTTAATGATACTTATGGTCATACCGAGGGTGACAATTTAATTATCAAAATTACCGAACTATTAAAATCGTGTTTTCGAGAGACTGATATTATTGCTCGTTTAGGGGGTGACGAATTCGGTATTATTGTGAAAAAATGCAACCAAGCTTTGGCAGAAAAATTACAGAAACGCTTTTATCAACTATTAGAAAATTATACTCATGATAAAGCTTGGACAGTTCACGCCTCTCTCGGCTATGTTTGTGCTGAAAAAACAGCTTCCGTTGCCGAAATATTCAAAGCAGCCGACGAGGCGATGTACCGACAAAAACAATTATATAAAAATAGCTTATAAAAAAAGATAGTCTTTGATAGGTTTTAAACCCTATCAAAGACTATCTTTTTATTTTT
>JAGPMH010000024.1 GCA_018052945.1 Negativicutes bacterium
CCACTTCGTGTAGAAATACTTGAATAGGCGATTTCCAGCCTAAACACTTTCTTGGTCTAGAGTTAATTAAAAATAAGTTTTTAATTAGCTCATGTTCGTTGACTCTAGCGAGGTCAGTTTTCTTTGGATAAAACTCCCGCAGCAAACCATTGGAGTTTTCATTGCTGCCACGTTGCCATGAAGAGTAGGGATCAGCAAAATACAGCGTTATCCCCAATTTATCTTGAATGGACTGAAAACAAGCAAATTCTTTACCCCTGTCTGTAGTTGCTGTTTTAAAGGCATTAAAAGGCAGTGTTTCAACAAGTTGAATAATGGCTTTCTCCATAGTTTCTGCTGTTCTATCCAGTATTTTCAATGCAGTATATAGTCGACTTTTTCGTTCAACAAACGTTGCAAAACATCCCTTGCTTTTTCCGCGGCTAGATACCATTGTATCTAGTTCCCAATGCCCAAAAGTTTCTCTGGCTTTGACATCTTTAGGGCGTTGGGATATTGGCGTGCCAATAGCAAATTTACCACGCTTTTCAACAGGATTTTTACGTTTACCTTTCTGTCTAAGAACAGATAAGTCAATTTTATGTAATCTATTTTGATATAACCAATTATAGATAGTTTTGAAGCTAACTTTTCCCTTCAGGGTAGTATTTGCAATTTGTTCTGGCGACCATGTTGCAGTAAGCTTTTCCTTGATCACGACTGCTATCTCGTTACTATATTTTCCTTTTGGCTTAGAGTTCTTTCTTCTGATGGTGTAAGCTTCATAAGCTTTTGGGGCGTGATATTTAGTTTTTGCATCATTACGCGTTAACTCTCTATCAATAGTTGAATGGTGTCTGCCTAGCTCCAAGGCTATTTTTCGATTAGAATACCCTAATTTATAAAGTGTTTCTATACAGCCGCGCTCATACGTGCTAAGATGTTGGTAGCTCATTTTGAAACCTCCGTCGAATGGTGTGTAGGAAACTTCATTCTACACGAAGGTTTCTTTATGGGCTATCTTTTTTTGCCCTTATTTATCTGGCGCACTTCATTTTACAATCTATCATATAAAAAAAAGCAATCCTAAGATTGCTATTTTTCTAAGAAATATCTTCTGATAATCGCTAGATTTTGGAATATCCTTAACCCAAAAGCTAACATTGCTACATAATATAAATCTATTCCTAATCTATCGCCACTATAAACTAGTATTGCTGCCAACAGTGCATTGGTAAAAAATCCGCTAATGAAAACCGTATTATCAAATTTTTCTTCCGCTGCCGCTCTTAGTCCACCAAAAACCGAATCCAGTGATGCCAACAATGCTACTGATAAAAATTTTGCATACTCTTGCGGTAAGCTATAAGGAAACAAAATTCCTAATAAAATCCCGACGCCAAGTCCCATGATAGGTAAAAGCATTATTGACCACCTTCCTTAATCGGCTTCGAGTGCTCAAATCTAAATTGACTTTTATAAGCCGGCAATATAACATTATTTTCTGTTTTAATCGTAATTTGAATTCCCCAAAATTGTAATGTTTCTACCACTCCACCACGCATTTTTAAGGCATTTTCTAAAGTCTGCGAATCACCAATTGCTTTAATTTCATAAGGTGGTGAATAGCGTGTATTATTAACAGATAAGGTTGGACCAGCACATCTAATTTCAGATGTAGCTATTAATCTTTGTTCATTAATTGAAATTCCTTCAGCACCAGCTGCTCTTAACTCATTTATTACCTTCAAAATATCGTCATCGTGAATTAAATATAAGTTTAGATTTTCACCGGTTTTCGATTGTTTTTTACTATCATCAATTACAATTGATATTCCCGGCCCTTGCATTGCTAAAACTCCGGCACCCATTTTTATATTTTCAATATCTTTCGATAACGTTTCTTGTTTATTAGTACTTTCTTTTAATTTCTTCACTTCATCTTGCAGACTATCACGTTCTTTTTCTGTTTGACTGAGACGTTGTGACAAATCTTCAACTCGCTGAAACGGAATTGTCGATCTTATATCCTGCGTAGTCTTAAACTGTACAGCCAACATAAAGCCCAATACTACACAAACAAAAGCGATTGCGGCTTGACCTTGCTTTATCGGGAGCATTAAACTTCCTCCTTATTTAAATTTCATAAATGGTGTTGCATAATTAAGATCAATATATTCAACTTTCATATTCTTTGAACTCAATTCTTGTAACAAAGTTTTTGTTAAGTTAGCTTTTTCTGCTAGACGCTCTTTATTACCTAATTTTATTTGAACCGAATTAGTAGTATAAGCTAAAAAATAATCTTGTTTGCTGATATTTACTTCTGAAAGTTTATTCAAAGTAGCTTCATCTAGCATTGCTAGATATTCTAACATGCTTTTAATATTGACGTCATTAACTATATCACCAATATATAAATTTTCCAATACCATTCCTGTAATAATTGGCAAATTAAATTTTTTCACATTTTTAACTGCTGTTAATATAACACCATTTTTATCAAGCTGCAAAAAGCCATAATCACAGGCAATATAGCAGATTGGTTTGCGTTCTTCAATATTTATCACAATTTCCGTAAACATTTTTCTTGTTACAGTGACTTTTTCAACCCGCAAATCACGCTTTAAGCGTTTCTCCGTCTCTGTTACATTTACATTTAAGACATTGTACGGTTTCGGAATTTGAGCAATATTAAAAAGCTCATCTTCTGTTAAAATATTATTGCCAGTTATTGTTACTGTGCCAATATGAAAACTCGGTAAAGTCAATAGATAAAAAATGCAAAAAGATATTATTAGCAGTAAGATAGCGTTGGTTGTAAATTTCCCCTTACTACTTCGCTGTGCCTTTTTATCTTCTTCCATTCATCTTCACCTCTTATTTTGAAAATGGCTTCAATTATTTTTTCAAGGCCATTAATAATATCTTTTCACATAAATCTTCAAAAGTAATTCCTGCTGATTTTGCAGCTTTCGGAACTAAACTCGTCGCTGTCATCCCTGGAATAGTGTTAACTTCCAAGACATAAGGGTTTTCTGCTTGATCCAACATAAAATCTACTCTAGCAACACCTTTACAACCTAATGCTTTAAAGGTGTTTTCTGCAATATTACTAACCTTATCAGCTACAGTTTGTGTTAATTGTGCTGGCACCAGATAATCTGTTGCACCTTTTGTATATTTTGATTGGTAATCATATTTGCCAGAGTGCGGAACAATCTCAATTATCGGTAAAACTGTAATATCTGCACTGCCCATAACTGCAACAGTTAATTCACGTCCCTTAATATATTGTTCAATTAGAATATTATTATCATATTTTTTGGCAATCTCAATCGCTGCACTCAACTCAATATCATTTTCAGCAATCGTAACGCCAATACTTGAGCCCTGCGCAACAGCTTTTACAACTACCGGCAAGCCAAATTCAGCTATAATATTTCCCTTCGTTGTTGAGTTGATCTCTTCTTTTTTAAACAATTTAGCCGGGGGCGTTGGAATTTCTTCCGCTTTAAAAATTTGCTTTGAAACTGCTTTATCCATTGCAATAGCACTGGCTAAGACACCGGAGCCGGTATAAGGAATATCCAATAATTCCAATGCTCCTTGCAAATAGCCATCTTCACCAAATTTGCCATGAATGGCGTTAAAAACAACTTCACCTTGGTGTTCCTTCAACTGTTCAAACAATCGTGGTGGATCAAGCTCCAATCCAATGGCATTATAACCTTTACTTTGTAAGGCCGCTAAAATAGCATTACCGGTATTAAGCGAAACCTCACGTTCTGAGGAAGGCCCACCCATAAGCACTATAATTTTTTTATTCATCATTTAAGACTCCTCCATAGAGAAATCATTATTTATTTAATGATTCCAATAATTCTTCTCCAGTTAAAAATATATCTCCAGCACCCATTGTCATAATTAAATCTCCATCCTTCGCAATATCAGCTAAGTACTGTGAAATATCACTACGTTGTTCAATATAAACAACCTCTTGTCCGATTTGTTCTTTTATTCTTTCCGCTAACAATTTTCCGGTAACTCCAGCTATTGGAGCTTCACCTGCAGAATATATTTCCGTTAAAATTAGAATGTCACTTTCTTTAAAACAGCTTACAAACTCTTCAAATAATAAATTAGTTCTAGAATAACGATGCGGTTGAAATGCACAAATCAAACGGTGCGGTTTTGTTTGTCTTGCCGCCACTAAAGTTGTTGCTATTTCTGTTGGGTGATGCGCATAATCATCGACCACCCAAATCCCCTTGGTTTTTCCTTTAGTCTGAAATCTTCTTTTTGCGCCATTAAAATAGTCAAACCCTTTTTGCATCGTTTCAAAGTCAATTCCCAATTTCAAACAAACTACAATTGCTGCTAAGGCATTAGCAACATTATGTTTTCCCGGAACATTTAACTTTATTGAACCAATTTTAGCATCATCTTTATAGACATCAAATAATGTATTAGCACCATCAGCTACTATATTTTTCGCCATATAATCAGCTTTAGAATTTAAAGCATAGCTAACATATTTCACTGCAATTTCTGGTGCTAAATTTTTCACATAATCATTATCAAAGCATAATACTGCTAACCCAGTATCTGTTGATAAATTTCCTAGAAATTTTTTAAAGGTCGCTAAGATATTTTCCATACTGCCATAATAATCCATGTGGTCGTTTTCAATATTAGTAACTATCGCAATTTCTGGCAAAAGTTTTAAAAATGAACCATCACTTTCATCTGCCTCCGCTACTAAATACTCACCATTACCAAGTTTAGCATTACTTTGTAAATAGTCAACTTCACCACCGATAATAGCCGTCGGATCAATTCCCGCAACATCTAGTAACACCGCTAACATTGAAGTCGTCGTTGTTTTCCCATGTGCCCCGGCTACCGCAATACCTTTTTCATTATTAAGTAACGTTGCCACAATATCAGAGCGGTGATAAACCGGAATATTATTATCAATAGCCGCTACCACTTCCGGATTATTTTTAGCAATAGCGGTCGAAACTACAATAGCATCGACACCATTAACATATTCAGCTTTATGCCCTTGATAAATGTCAGCACCCAACGCTTTTAATTTTTTAACAATTTCAGATTCACTAAGATCCGATCCTGAAACTTTATAACCTTGTTCTAATAATACTCGAGCAATAGCGCTCATTCCCGAGCCACCAATACCGACAAAATGAATTTTTTTTAATTCTGTTAACAAGAAAAACGCTCCTTTTTAGCTAGTTTAATAATTAAATCCGCTATCAATTGGCTTGAATTAGGCTTACCAATTTTAACACAGGCCTGTTTCATTACCAATAAACTCTCTTGATCGTTAAATAAACTTTCAATTATTCCAATAAGTTTTCCTGAAGTTACTTCATTATCCTTAACAACAATTCCAGCACCACTATTTTCAATAACTTTTGCATTATATTCTTGGTGGTTTTCTGCTGCATAAGGATAAGGAATTAGTATCGCCGGTACTGCTCTTGCCATCAATTCTGCAATTCCTAATGCTCCGGCTCGGAAAATACCCAAGTCAGCACTAGCTACGCCTAGTGGCATCTCATATAGATAAGGTTTTATTACAATATTATCAATTTCATCAATCTTTAAATCAATTTTCAGTTTATCAACTATTGTATTATAATCACCTTTACCAGTAATATGCAATAGTTGAATTTTTTTGTTATTGGCAAAATATTTATGTACACCCAACATTGCAAAATTAATACTTCTGGCACCTCTACTACCACCAGAAATAACTACCGTAAATTTATCTTCTTTTAAGCCTAACTCTTTAAGTGCTACAGCTTTCTGTGCTGTCATAATTTCATCGCGAATTGGATTTCCCGTAAAGAAAACCTTTTTAGCCGAAAAATACTGTTTCGCTTCTTGATACCCAACTGCAACTGCATCAACAAACTTACCCAATATTTTATTAGTAATACCAGGTATAACATTTTGTTCTTGAATAAGCGTTGGTACTTTCATTAATGCAGCCGCTAATAATACCGGACCACAAACATAGCCTCCGGTACCAACAACCACATCAGGCTTAAACTCTTTTATTATTTGATATGATTTAAAAATACTGTTAAAGGATTTTAGCATAATTTTAATGTTTTTAACAGTAAGAGCTCTTCTAAAACCTTGGACATCAATAGTTTTAAAAGCAATACCGGCTTTTGGTACAATATCACTTTCCATCCCACAATCAGTACCAATATACAAAAACTCACAGTCATGGACATTCTTTTTTATTTTATTAATCAAGGTTAACGCCGGATAGATATGACCGCCGGTTCCACCACCTGAAATAATTATTTTCATGCCAATCTCCCATATATTATCTCTTTAAATTTTTCACCAATTGTTTGAAAACTTTACCACGTTCTTCATAGTTCTTAAACATATCATAGCTAGAGCAAGCCGGCGACAATAACACCACTTGATTAATTTTAGCAATTTCGTGAGCATAAGCTACTGCATCTTCCATTGAAGTTGCAGTATAGATATTATCAATCTTATGTTTAAGAGCATTTTCTTTAAATCGAGCGGTAGCTTCGCCGATCAGAATTAAACAAACCGTTTTCTTTTTTATCTCTTGCATAAACTGCGTTAAATCTGTCATTTTATCATGCCCTCCAGCTAATAAAATAACACCACCTGCAAACGCCTCTAAGGCTTTGATTGCTGATTCAGGATTAGTCGCTTTAGAGTCATTATAATATTCAATACCATTAATAGTATCAACAAATTCAATCCGATGTTCTACACTTTTAAATTCTTTTAAGACCTTCGCTAAAACTTCTGCTTTCAACCCTAAAATAATGCCAAACGCACAGGCTGCCATTGCATTTTGAATATTATGCTCACCTTTTATCTGCAAGTCATCCTTATGGCAGATAATATTTTTTTCACCATCAAACAAACTTACAATTTGATGATTTTCTAAAAATATACCTTCCCTCAAAGTAGCCTTCGTACTAAAGAATAATACCTTCCCCTTGCTCTTAGCGGCAAGTTTCGCTACTTTGGTATCATCATAATTTAACACTAGAAAATCATTTTCATCTTGCTGTGCAAAAATTTTTTCTTTGGCCGCTTGATAATTTTCTATGTTACCATGTCTATCAATATGGTCAGGCGTAATATTTAATATTGCTGCAATATGAGGTTTGAAATCGCAGACCCCTTCCAACTGAAAACTTGAAATCTCAGCAATTATTAAGTCATCAGCTTGTGCTAAAATAGCCTCGTTCGATAATGCCATCCCAATATTGCCACCAACATGTACCTTTTTCCCGGTTTGTGTTAATAATGAACTTAGTAAAGTAGTGGTAGTAGTTTTACCATTAGTACCAGTAACTGCTAAAATTGGTGCTTGGGCTAACTGAAAAGCGACTTCGACTTCACTCAGTACAATAATCCCTTTAGCTTTCGCTGCAAGCACTAACGGTGCATTAATAGAAATTCCCGGTGAAATTATCATATAATCCAAATCAGCTAAAATAGCTTCATCTTGTTCCCCAAAGTTTAAAGAAACACCACTATCAATTAATCCTGTTAAATCATGATTAACATCTTCAATTTTTTTACTATCACTTAAACAAACCTGTGCACCGATCTCTTGTAAAACTTTCGCTACGGAAATTCCACTAATACCGGCTCCTACTACCAATATTTTTTTATTTTTAAAAATCATCTTATAAGCCTCCCGCCGGACTGTTAAATAATATTATTAAAGCAACTAAACTACAAATTAAACCGGCTGACCAAAAAACAGTTACAACCTTAGTTTCATTCCAACCGCCAAGTTCAAAATGATGATGTAGTGGACTCATTCTGAAAACTCTTTTACCCCTTGTTTTATAAGAAGTTACCTGAATTATGACCGATAACGCTTCCATAACAAAAACCAGTCCCAAAATCGCTAGTAATATTATCGTTTTTGTTAAAATAGCTACTATTGCTAAAGCTCCACCGAGTGCTAATGAACCGGTGTCTCCCATAAAAACTTTAGCTGGGTAATAGTTGAACTTTAAAAAGGCTAAAGTTGCACCAAGAACAGCCGCACAAAAAATCGCTAAATCAAGTTGATTTAGATATAAGCAAATAATCATATAAGTTATCAATGCAATACTAGCAGTTCCCGCAGCTAACCCGTCTAGTCCATCCGTCAAGTTAACAGCATTAGTTGTCCCTACCAGCACAAAAAATAAGAGCGGATAATAAAAATAGTCCAATTCTAATTTATGATCTAAAAATGGAATCCATATATCAGTTCCCAATTGCAAATAATTGATACTAATATATGATAATGCCACTGCCATAAAAATCTGACCTAATAATTTTTCTTTAGCTTTAAGCCCTAGTGATCTTTTTAAAACAACCTTAATAAAATCATCAATAAAGCCCAGTAAAGCATGTCCTAAGGTAATAAATAATGCCAATATAATTTCGATACTGAATTTAGCAAAAAATAACGTTGAGATAGTAAGCCCTAATAAAATAATAAGCCCACCCATAGTCGGTGTTCCTGCTTTTACGTAATGACTTTCCGGACCTTCTTCTCTAATACTTTGTCCAAATTTCATTTTTCTTAGTATCGGTATTAACTTCGGTGCACACAAAAAAGCAACGACTGCTGAAAGCAACGCCGCATACAATAAACTATCCATTTAAATCCTCCTGTTAAAACAATCCCTCTAACGTTTTTTCCATTTTCATCCCACGAGAACCCTTAATTAACACAGTATCACCAGCTTTTAGGTTTTTTCGTAAAATATTTTTAATATCTTCATGATCAACAGCTTCATATACATTTATGATACCGTTATTTTTGGCTTGCACCGCAATATTTTTGGCAGCTTCGCCTAAAGTTATTACAAGCTCTACTTTATTTTTAGATAAAATATCGCCAATCTTCAGATGAGCATCTTTAGAGATATCACCTAATTCTAACATATCACCTAATACTGCTACTTTACGATTTGGTGCAATTTTACTTAGCGATTCAATGGCCGCATTCATCGACATGGGGCTGGCATTATAAGCATCATTGATAAACGTATAGTCTTTCAGTTTCATAACCGCCAATCTCATTGCACTAAGTGACAATTGATCTAAGCCCTTTTGAAGTTCTTGTGACTCAAGCTTCATTCTATGCCCTAACGCGATGGCCGCCAAACTATTATATAAGTTGTGTTTGCCTACTAATGGCACTCTGCAACAATATTTTTGATTTTGATAAGTATAGTTAAATTTTGTCTCTGTCTGATAGTATTCAATATCCGTAGCCTTAACATCAGCTTCATTATCAATGCCAAAGTAGATAACCTCTGCCAATGTTTTTTCTGCCATTTTTTTCACATTTTCATCGTCAGAATTCAAAATTACCAAGCCCTCTGCCGGTATAGCTTGAACCAACTCACTTTTTGCTTTGGCAATATTATCAATATTACCTAACAGCTCCATATGAGTTTCACCAACATTAGTTACAATAGCAATATTAGGTTTTGCAATTTGTGTTAATTCTTTAATATGACCAAGTCCACGCATTCCCATTTCAACAACTGCCACCTCATGTTGTGGTTGCAGTTGTAATAATGTTAAGGGCAGTCCTATTTCATTATTAAAATTACCGGCAGTCTTGTGAACATTATACTTTGCACTGAGCACTGCCGCTGCCAAATCTTTAGTAGTAGTCTTACCATTAGAACCGGTTATCGCAACTATCGGAATGTCAAATTTTTCACGATAACATCGAGCTATTTGTTGATAAGCCTTCAATGGATTAGCTACCGTAATAACTGTTATATTATCAGCTAAGTCATATTTAAAATCTTTACTGATAACAAGACCAGTAGCCCCTTTTTCTATTGCCAGTGTTATAAAATTATGACCATCAAAATTTTCGCCACTTAAGGCAATGAAAATTTCTCCGGCAACAATTTTTCTAGTATCAGTATTTACTCCGGAGAACTCAGTATAAACTTTTTTTAAAACAGCACCATCAGTAGCACTAATAATCTCATTAAGCTTAAATGTTGACATTATTAATCTCCCTCAATAATTCACCAGCAGTTTCACGATCATCAAAATGAATCGTTTCATTTTTTAATATTTGATAATTTTCATGACCTTTACCGGCAATAATTACAATATCATCTTTTTGTGCAAGCTTAATAGCTTTTTTTATCGCCTCATACCGTTCAGTGATTTTTTCATAGCTTTTAGCACCAAGAACCGGTAATATCCCTGCTTCAATTTCACTCAGAATAAATTCCGGATCTTCCGTTCTTGGATTATCAGAAGTAGCAATAACAATGTCTGATAGTTCTGTTGCTATTTTCCCCATAATCGGTCGTTTAGTTCTATCACGATCTCCACCACAACCAAACACCGTTATAATTCTCTGGGTTGTTATTTCTCTGGCAGTTTTTAATATGTTTTCCAAACCATCCGGTGTATGTGCATAGTCAACAATAACACTGAAATCTTGTCCTTCATCCACTAATTCAAATCTACCGGCAACGCAATTTGCCTCCTCCAGTGCTTCTTTTATTACCATAGCCTCAACTTTTTCTGCTAATGCTATACCAACCGCCGCTAATACATTGTAAACATTAAAAATTCCGGTAATTTTTAATGTTAAATTTATGTTTGTGAGCCCCTTTATCTCAAAGGAAGCACCTTTTGCTAAAACCTGAACATTTTCAGCTTTTAAAGAAGCAACATTGTTGATACCGTAAGTAATAATATTACAATCATCACTAGTCGCTGCTAGCATACTTATTCCAGCCTTATCATCAACATTAACAACCGCACTTTTACTAGCCTTAACATTACTGTTATTATTTAACAACTTAAATAATTTTGCTTTTGCTACGGTGTAGTTTTCAATTGTTTTATGAAAATCCAAATGATCTTGAGTCAAGTTAGTAAATGCCGCTACATCAATTTCACAGCAAATAATTCGCTCTAATTCTAAAGCGTGTGATGATATTTCCATAACAACATAGTCTATTTTTGCATCATACATTTTATATAAAATCTGTTGTAACTCAATAACATCAGGGGTAGTATTATTAATTGGCAAAATTTCATTTTCAATCATTATTTGAATCGTTCCAATAACTCCAACCTTATAGCCGGCCTTTTGTAAAATATTTTTAGTTAAATAACTGGTGGTAGTTTTCCCGTTTGTCCCAGTTATCCCGATGATTCTCATCTTTGTTCCCGGATAATCATAAAAATAAGGAACAATAATTTTGATTGTTTCCCGTACATCGCTAACAACTATTAAGGTTATGTGCGGTGGTACAGTTATTTCTTTTTCCGCTAAAATAGTATTCGCACCTTTTTCAATTGCTTGTATTGCAAAATCATGTCCATCAACTTTTGCCCCGTTCATGCAAACAAATAATGTTCCCGACACAACTTTTCGTGAATCTTGCTCTATCCCTGTTATTATTTTTTCACAATCACCAATTATTTTATAATCAGTTATTAATTCTAATATTTTTTTTAACTCTTTTGTCATAAGAGTTCCTCCCACTATATCAAAATATTTCTCTAAAAATAAATTATAGCACCAACTTAGCACCCTTTTCAATTAGAAAGACACTGTATTTAAACTTATCTTAAAAAGTTATATCTTAAATTTAAAATAGCAGCCAATGGCTGCTATTTAGTTTATCTAAATTCCGCTACACAACTATTCTAGCTATTGGTATTAACAAAATATACATTCTTTGGTAAGGTCATTCCTAATTTCCCAACAGCAATAGTCTGAATTCTTTCCGGAGACTTTAGCTTAGCAATATCTAGTTTTAATCTTTCATTTTCTTGATCTAATTTATTAACTTGACCTTTGAGCTCTACCAATTCATAACCATTTCTTATCACCATTTCACTTCTCACCATAGTAAACATTGCAAAAAATAAAATAAGACCAACCATAATTAAACATTTACTACGAAGTTCAGTATTAATAGTTAAATTTTGTTTTATCTCAACCTTATTTACAACATTATCTTCATAATATAGCTCAAATTCTCTTTTTCTCTCAGCTAACATTTCTTAATCCTCCAAAGTTAGTTACAGTTTTTCTGCAACTCTTAATTTAGCACTCTTTGCTCTGGAATTTTCATTTAACTCTTTCTCTGTAGCTGCCATCGGTTTTCCTATAATCTTGACTTTAGGCTTTAAATTACACACACACATTGGTAATCTTGGAGGACAGATGCAACCTTTGCCCAAGCTTTGAAAAGTTTGTTTAGTAATTCTATCTTCCAAAGAATGAAAAGTTATAACACAAATACGCCCTTTTTTCGCTAATTTATCAACTGCTACTTTAAATGTATTTTCTAAAATGTTTAATTCATTATTAACTTCAATTCTGATTGCCTGAAAAGTTCTTTTAGCTGGATGACCGCCTTCTTTTCTGGCTGCTGCCGGAATAGCTTTTTTTATAATTTCTACTAACTCGCCGGTAGTTTCAATAGCCTTAACCTTACGCTCAGCTACTATAAACTTTGCAATTCGTTTTGCCCAACGCTCTTCTCCGTATTTTAGAATAAGAGTTGCTAAATTTTCTTCTTCATATTTATTTACAACTTCGTATGCTGATAAAGAATCATTAGGGTTCATCCTCATATCTAGCCTAGCATCCTGCATATATGAAAATCCTCGTTCAGCTTTATCAAGCTGATGTGAAGATACTCCTAAATCAAATAAAAATCCGTCTACACTCTCAACTTTTAATTGATTTAAAACTTCCACTAAATTAGAAAAATTGTTATTGACAATATCAATTCTACATTTAGCACCTGCTAAGCGTTCTTTAGCAACGGAAATTGCCGTTGGATCTTGGTCAATACCGATAAACCAAGCTTTTTCGTTCAATCTTTCGATAACCCTTAACGCATGACCACATCCCCCTAAAGTACAATCAACATAGACTCCTTCAGGCTTTGTAACCAAATTTTCTATTGTTTCTTCCATTAAAACACTTATATGATGAAAATCCACAAGTCAACCCTCTCATATGCCCAAATCAACCAGATTTTCGGCTATTTCTGCAACCATTGGTGCAACCTTATTATTATAATTATCCCACTCTACTTTACTCCAAATTTCAATTCTATTTGAAACCCCAATAATTATAACATCTTTATCTAGTTTAGCATAATCTCTTAACGATAGTGGTAATAAAATTCGGCCATTTCTATCAGGTTCTAATTCCGCCGCCCCTGCAAAGAAAAATCTTACAAACGCTCTGGCTTCAGCTTTCGCCATCGGTAATTGTTTCAATTTGGTTTCAAGGATCTGCCATTCAGCTTTAGGATAAATAAACAAACAATTGTCTAAGCCCTTTGTTATAATAAAGCTTTCTCCTAACTCATCCCGCAATTTAGCTGGTAGTATCAATCGTCCTTTAGGGTCAACTGTATGAAAATATTCACCCATTAACAAAATATCCACCACCAAACAAAATACATTTACCTTAAACCACTTCAAACCACTTTACTCCACTTTTTCTACTATTCTTGATAAAAAAATAAAATCCTTCCTAAAAATAGAAAGAATTTATTTTTTTAAAAATTATGGTCTTAAGTCCTAATTAAACCAAGTCGTTGCAAGGTTTTTGTGAAGTTTAGCCGAAAGAAAAAACTTCTAAAAGTTTTTTGTCCTTTAAAAATCGGAATTCTTTCTAAGGCAAAATAATTACTAGCTTCATCAATATCTCCATATTTTATGGTAAAGGCCGCTCGATAACCACAGCTCTCAACTATTTTAGCAATATTCAAAGTATAAGTACCGGTTGGATATGCAAAAAAAAGTTCTTGATGTCCTAATTGCTGCTCAATTTCTTCTGCTGATAATAAAAGTTCATTCTTTAGCTCAACATAACTTAGCTCTGTCAATGATTTATGATTAACCGTATGCGAGCCAAAAACAAAGCCATTATCCTTCATTTCTTTTATCTCTTCCCAATTCATAAATCTAGGATCATTACCAATAAAGCCTGTCACAAGAAAAATCGTTGCGGTAAATCCATATTTTTTTAAAATTGGATAAGCATTAGTATAATTATCTAAATAACCATCATCAAAAGTAATCATAATCGGCTTCTCCGGTAACGGTGTACCATATTCCAATGCATTCATCATTTCACTAGGCGTTATAGTATGATAACCTTCTTTGGCAAGATATTTAATTTGCTCTTCAAACTCTTGTGATGATATTGACAAAGCAATTTTTTGTTCATCAACTTTATGATAATTTAAAACAGGAATTGCTATATCATTAATAATTATTTCTTTTTTTTTCGAATCAATGACCTTCGGACTTGCTAGTAACAACGGTAGCAAACTTAAGATTATAACTATTGTAATTATTTTTTGCACTATTCTATCCATGCTGTTTTCCATTCTTTATTTTTTCTTTGAAAATAATAACCTATGAGAAAATGCCACAATTAAAAATAACATAATTCCTAACAAAAATACTTGTTCTATTTGCAGCCCATTGTTGCCCCCTAGATAATAAAATCCAAGAATAAATCTTCCTAATGCTGCCAATAGTAAACTAATGAAAAAAATCGCACCCTCAAATAAATATTTGTTATTTTTAGAAATATAGAAAATCAATCCTAATACAACCATCAGCCACAAAACTTGATATAAAGAAATTGGTTGAAAAAAATCATATTGTTCAAATCCTGGTGGTCTAAAGGCATATTCAATATAAACCGACAGGCGATTATCAGAAGGATTACCAATTACTTCTTGTGTGGCAAAATTAGCCAGTTGGTTACCTATTAAAATAAACATTAAACCGGGCGTCAAGATATCCGCCAACTCAAGATATTTTATTTTTTTCATTTTACAATAACAATATGTACTTATTAATACCCCTAACATTGCACCATATATCGAAAATCCACCCTGCCACAAATACAATATATCCCAAAGGTCTTTTTTATACAACACAAAATTATTTAAGACAAATACTAATCGTCCTGTTACCAAACTCGTAAGTAGTGCTACTATGCACAAGTCTAACAGCGTTTCAAAGTTTATTCTTCCGCTATTATTTTTTATAGTTATCGCTATTCCTAATAATATGGCAATACTCATTATTAAGCCATACCAATAAACTGAAATATCATTAAAACTACCTAAAATTATGCCCATTTTAACTCCTAGCTAAATTAAAGTTTAAATTTTTTTAGTAAAAAACCCCTGAATATGATAATATATTAATTGTAGCATTTAATATATTATGTCTAGGAGGAATTTTAATATGCTTATTACAAAAGAAATGGGTATTATTGATATTGTTCAAAAATATCCTCAAACTGTTGAAGTTTTTCGCAATGCCGGTATGGGTTGCTTAGGTTGCTCTGCTGCCCGTTATGAAAATCTTGAACAAGGCGCATCAGCACATGGGATTGATGTAGAAGCTTTATTAGTAGAATTAAATAAAGTTACTGAATAAACCAGCTATAAAATAGGTTGCACCGCAAGGTGCAACCTATTTTTTTATTTGCTTAATTTTTTTAACAAAGTTTCTACCGCTACAGCACAATTTTCAAGTTGCGAATTGATAATTTCGCCATCTTTTCTACTTTTAATTTCAATAGTATCTTCACTAACCGCTTTAGGTCCTATTGTTATTTTCACAGGATAGCCGATAAGATCGGCATCTTTAAATTTAACACCGGCTCTTTCATTACGATCATCCAAAACAACTTCCACGCCAGCTTTAGCTAAAGTTTCATACAATTGTTCTGAAATCTGCATTTGTTCAGCATCCTTAGTATTAATTGGTACAATTACAACCTCATATGGTGCTATTGATACCGGCCAAATAATACCATTTTCATCATAGTTTTGTTCTATCGTTGCCGCCATAGTTCTGCTAACACCAATACCGTAACAGCCCATAACCATCGGCTTCGCTTTACCATTAAAATCCAGATAAGTAGCTTTTAAAGCTTCACTGTATTTCGTATGTAATTTAAAAACCTGTCCAACTTCAATTCCACGAGCTGTTTCTAATTTCGCTGTGCATTTCGGACAAGGATCACCTTGCTGAATCAGTCTGATATCGCCTTGTAACAGCTTTGGAAAATCTCTACTAGGATTAACATTTATAAAATGTTTTCCTTCTTGATTGCCGCCACAAACTGCATTAAACATTTTCATAACTGTATTATCGGCAATTATTATTACGTTTTCTAAACCAATTGGTCCTAAATAGCCTGATATTAAATTATTAGCACCCAATAACTCTTCACTAGCCATTTCAATATTAATACAATCAACTATATTTTGAATTTTCACATCGTTAGCTTCGTGATCACCGCGAATTAATGCTAATACTAACCCTTTTTCCGTTTGATATGCTACAGCTTTAATTAGCTTATCAGCCTTTATCTTTAAAAAATCTGTAACTTCCGCAATTGTCTTTTGGTTTGGAGTGTCTACCAAAGTTAATGCTTGCATTTCTTCCGCTAGCCCATCAAGTACCTTTAATTCAGCTTTTTCAACATTAGCTGCATAATCACATTGTTCACAGTAAACAATAGCTGCTTCCCCAGATTCAGCCATAACCATAAACTCATGCGTGCTGCTACCGCCAATTGCTCCACCATCGGCTTCAACAGCTCTAAAATCAAGCCCGCATCTTTGGAAAATCCGCGTATACGCATCATACATATTTTGATATGTTTGATCTAAGCCTTCTTCATCTTTATCAAAAGAGTATGCATCTTTCATAATAAATTCACGCCCACGCATTAAGCCAAATCTAGGTCTACGCTCATCGCGGAATTTATTTTGAATTTGGTATAAATTTAACGGTAACTGTCGATAAGATTTTAAGTCACTACGAACCAGTGTTGTAATCATTTCTTCATGAGTTGGGCCTAGACAAAATTTACGATCATGACGATCAGTTAGTCTAAACATTTCATCACCATAAACATCCCAGCGCCCAGTCTCTTGCCAAATTTCTGCTGGTTGCATGATAGGCATTAGCAATTCTTGGGCATCACTATTATCCATTTCTTCTCTAACAATAGTCTCAATCTTTTTTAAGGTTCTCCAGGCTAATGGTAAATAAGAATAAAATCCACCGGCTGCTTTTCTAATCATCCCGGCTCTAAGCATCAATTTGTGACTTATTACCTCAGCATCAGCCGGAACCTCTCTTAAGGTCGGGGCATATAATTTACTAGCTCTCATCTTTTAACTACTCCTCGTTTACTATTTTATTAATTTCTTTAAATAATTCCGCAACTAGTTGCTCTTCACTGACTGTCCGCACTATTTCACCATGTCTAAAGACTAAGCCTTGACCTTTGCCACCAGCAATTCCAACATCAGCACTTTTTGCTTCGCCAGGTCCATTTACCACGCACCCCATTACTGCAACTTTTATCGGTTTTTTAATATTAGCTAATAAAGTTTCAACCTCATTAGCTATTTTAGCCAAATCAATATTACAACGACCACAAGTTGGACAAGAAATCATCACCGGACCATATTCACGCAGATCCAAAGCTTTTAAAATTTCATTTGCTACTTTAACTTCTTCGACCGGATCACCTGTCAAGGAAATCCTAAATGTATCGCCAATGCCTTGGGCTAGCAACGCACCAATTCCTACTGCTGATTTAATAATCCCCGACTTAATTGTGCCAGCTTCTGTTATCCCTAAATGTAGCGGATAATTAACAGTATCGGCCATCAATTTGTAAGCAGCAATTGTTAATGGCACATCATGGGCTTTTAAAGATATTTTAATATTATCAAAATTATTTTCCTCTAAAATTCTGATATGTTCAAGAGCACTTTCCACCATTCCTTCAGCTGTAATACCACCATATTTTAGTAATATTTTTTGATCTAAAGACCCAGCATTAACGCCAATTCTAATCGGAACATTTCGTTCTTTAGCGGCAGTAACAACTGCTTTGACATATTCCTTTTTACCGATATTACCTGGATTGAGCCTTAAGCCATCCACCCCTGCTTCCAAAGCTTTTAGAGCTAAGCGATAATCGAAATGAATATCAGCAATAAGCGGAAGTGAGATTTGTTTTTTTATTGCTACCAGAGCCTCAGCATCCTCCATTTTTGGTACAGCCACTCTCACAATATCACAGCCCGCTTCTGCTAAAGCTGCTATTTGTTTTACAGTACTATTTATATCATAAGTTTTAGTATTAGTCATTGATTGAACAACAATCGGATTATTTCCCCCAATTTTTACCGAGCCAACATTAATAACTTTTGTATTTTTACGCATAACAACCTCTTATAAATTTTTAATATCATTGAATGTTGTAAATATCATTAGCGATATAATCAGTAAAAACCCAGCCATTTGGATATAGTAAATCGTCTTCTTGCTCAAAGGTTTTCTTCTAATACCTTCTACTAATAACGTTACAATATGTCCGCCATCCAAAGCTGGTAGTGGTAACAAGTTTATTATTCCTAAATTTATGCTTAAAAAAGAAGCAAACTGCAATAATGGAACTAGTCCTAACTTAGCTACTTCTCCCGTCATTTTTGCAACACCAATCGGACCGGAGACGTCAGCTGAAGCCTTCCCGGTAAACATTTGAAGTAACCCCTCTGTCATCGCTCCTATAATATATGCGGTATGTTTAACCGCCATAGTAGCTGATTCAGGTACTCCAGGATAATATTTGTTTAAGCCTGCCGTAACACCAATTATTCCATGATTACTTTTGGAATCTAGTTCTGGAATTAAACTAGCGTTATTCAGTTGACCACCACGCTCATATTCAACTTTTAAAATTTTTCCTGAATTAACTTGAATTACTTCCACAAAGTTTTTCCAAGATTTAATTTCTTCATTATTAATTTTCATGATTTTATCGCCAGGTTGTAACCCCGCCATTGCTGCCGGTTTATCTGGCATAATATTACCTAATATCGGATCTGTAGAAGGCGTATCCACTCCAGCTGTCATAAAAATCATAAAGAAAAGGATAACCGGTAAAATAAAGTTCATCACCGACCCAGCACTAATCACAATTAACCTAGCCCAAATCGGCTTGTTACTATAACCTCTATCACCAGCCTCTTCTTCTGGATCCATCCCAGCAATTTTATTATAACCACCAAGCGGAATGATTCTTAATGAGTAAGTAGTTTCACCATATTTATAACTAAATATTTTCGGTCCAAAGCCAATCGCAAATTCATCAACTCTCATCCCCACCAATTTAGCCGTTGTAAAATGACCTAGTTCATGAAACAAGACCAGCAGACCAAAAACAAATATCGTTGCAATTATCGTAATAATATTAATACCCCCTCTATTTATTTAAATTATCAATTATTTCTTCTGCACAAACTCTTGTTGAAGCATCAATTTGATATAAATCATCTAATTCATACTTTTCAAGAATATTATGTTTATCCATTGAAGCCTTAATAACCTTCGGAATATCTAAAAATGTAATTTTTCTATTCAAGAAGGCATTGACAGCAACCTCATTGGCCGCATTAAATACGCACGGCATAGTTTTACCAGTACTACCGGCTTGATAAGCCAGCGCCAACGCTTGAAACGTATCTATATCAGGTTGTTCAAAAGTCAACAGCTTACATTGAGTAAAACTAAATTTAGGAAAGTCAGCTTGTTCCCGCTGTGGATATGTCAAGGCATATTGAATTGGTAGCTTCATATCCGGTAAGCCCATTTGTGCAATAATAGCACCATCAACAAACTCCACCATTGAGTGAATGATACTCTGTGGATGTACCACTACTTCAATTTGCTTATATTCTACATCATATAACCACTTCGCTTCAATAACTTCCAACCCTTTATTAGCTAAAGTCGCTGAATCTACCGTTATTTTTTGCCCCATACTCCAATTAGGATGTTTTAAGCACTGTTCTAACGTTACATTTTTTAGTTCTGCTACGGTCTTTCCCCGAAACGGTCCACCAGAAGCAGTTAAGATAATTTTTTCAATCTTTGATGATTCTTCACCTTGCAAACATTGAAAAATTGCGCTATGTTCACTATCTACGGGCAAAATTTTTACATTATTTTCTTTAGCTAAATTCATTACTAATTCGCCGGCAGCCACCAAAGTTTCTTTATTCGCTAAAGCAATATCTTTTTTAGCTTTAATCGCTGCAATCGTTGGCTTTAGTCCGGCAAACCCCACTAATGAAGTTACTACAATATCAGCCTTATCATACACTGCAGCTTGTATTAAACCTTCTTCGCCGGTTAAAATTTTTGTTGCTCCATTATATTTTTTCTTTAGCATATCACCGGCTACTTCATCAACAACTACTGCCAATTCCGGAGAATAACGATCAATTTGTTCTTCTAGTAATTTAATATTGCTATTAGCTACTAACGCTACAACAGTAAATTTATCCTTATTGCAACTTATCACTTCTAATGTTTGGCGCCCGATTGAACCGGTGCTGCCAAGTATTGAAATATATTTCATTTAAATAACCTCTTTAATACAAGTTTATATATTGAAGATAATAATATACTATCGGTATCACAATCATTGCACTATCAAAACGATCCAATACCCCGCCATGCCCCGGCAACAAAGTCCCTGAATCCTTTATCATCGTGTACCTTTTAATCGATGACTCTATTAAATCACCTAATGGTGCAATAAAACCAATTATTAAACCTAAAATGGCTGTAGGTAGCAATAAGAAATTAAATAATTTTGCTAGCAAAATTAAAATAATTGTACTACCAATAATTCCACCAATAAAACCTTCCACAGTTTTTGCCGGGCTAATCTGTGGACATAATTTATGCTTACCAAATTTACTGCCTACAAAAAAAGCAAAGGTATCACTAGCCCATGTTCCCAAAAAGGCTAACCATATAAAGGCACTACTTAATGTTAATTCACTGCCAAAAACAGTAACAGTACTTGTATTTAATGCTGCTAAATAAATAAAATGAATAAAAGCAAACCCTATATACGAAATACCGGCAATCGTAAAAAAAGCTTCTTCCAATTTAAATTTTTCGGCATTAAAAATAATTTTACTAAAAATTAAAATATTAGCTAATAACATAAACATTATAATTTCTTGTGAATTACCAAACCACGCAGTCCCAAATAACAACAATAATACCATCAAACCTTCTACTAAGGCTAAATTTTTATTAATGTTTTTAAAGGCTTTCACAAATTCACGCCAAGCTAAACATCCAATAATAACAATCATTGAATTAAAGATTATTCCGCCCTTGTTAATCGCAAAAAAAGCGGCAATAATTCCTATAATACCTGTAATAATCCTTTTCGTTAACATCATTCACCTGCTAAATCTTATTTTAATCCACCAAATCTTCGTTCTCGAGACTGATAATATTTAATGGCTGTTAATAAATGCTCCGGTTTAAAGTCCGGCCAATTAATATCAGTGAACCAAAACTCCGCATAAGCTATCTGCCATAATAAAAAATTACTGATTCTAATATCGCCACTTGGTCTTATTACTAAATCAGGATCAGGTTGTCC
>JAGPMH010000025.1 GCA_018052945.1 Negativicutes bacterium
GCACTAACAATATCAGAAGCAATCATACCAATTTTCCCCTCATTGCACGCTACAATATCGCCTGCCAATCCATGAACAAAAACGCCAGCCACTGCTGCCTCAAAACTCCCCAAGCCTTGAGCGATAAAACTTCCAATTATTCCACTAAGGACATCGCCCGCTCCTGCTGTGGCCATCCCTTCATTGGCATTGGTATTGATATATATATCTTCTTGTGGCGATGCCACTATCGTTCTTGGTCCTTTTAAAACTAAAATGCAATTTAAATCTTTAGCTGCTTGTTTACTAAAGAAAATAATATCTTCTTGTATTTCCTCAATAGGGAGTCCAATTAATCTTGAAAACTCACCAAGATGAGGAGTTAATACTGGTTTATATTTTTTATTCTCAAATGATATATTTTGCTCACTAATAGCAACTAATCCATCAGCATCAATCACTAATGGTTTATCAATTTCAGTGATTAACTCTGTTATAATTTTTTGAGTTTCATGTTGGCGCCCTAGACCAGGACCAACAACTACTGCATCAATTTTTTTCTCTAAAATATTGTTTCTTATTTCATCAATACAGTCTTCATTTAAACTACCATTTTCATTTTGTGCTAGTGGCAAT
The DNA here is from genome assembly GCA_018052945.1 of Negativicutes bacterium. Taxonomy (NCBI): domain Bacteria; kingdom Bacillati; phylum Bacillota; class Negativicutes; species Negativicutes bacterium. The sequence continues at coordinate 616 of JAGPMH010000025.1, forward strand.
ATTAGTGCTTCCGTCAGCCTTACTGCCAATTGCTCATTTAAACTCTCGCCAATGCCTACCGTAACCATCCCCGCACCAGCTCTTAATGTTGCCGCAGTGGCCAGTGTAGCAGCGCCAGTCATTCCAAGCGATCCCGCAATTACTAAAACTCTGCCACAACTACCTTTATATGCTTCCACCGCCCTAATTGGCAAAAAATCTTTAATATCATCAATATTAAAAATACTGCTCTTTAAACTTGGCAGTTCTAATAATTTTCTTGGTATGCCAATATCAGCAACAAACAGTTCTCCCACATAACTAGTGCCGGGATATAAGATTAATCCTAATTTGGGCACAGAAAAAGTTACCGTCTTAGTCGCTCTAACTGCCGTAGCTGAAATTTTACCATTATCGGCACTAACACCACTAGGAATATCAATTGAAATTACAACTTTGCCACTATTATTGATTAAATTTATTGTTTTTTCGGCCTCAGCTTTTAAACTGCCATTAAACCCAGTACCAATTAAACCATCAACAATACAATCAGCAAAAGCAATCGCTATTTTCAACTTATCATAATCACGTTCATGTATTAAGGTCGTAATATCAATATTCATTTTTCGCAATATATTTAAATTAACAGTCGCTGATGCTGAAATTTCAGAAATTTCTCCTAAAATAAAAACTTTTATTTTTGCCCCTTGATTAGCCAAATGCCTTGCCACTACAAACGCATCACCACCATTATTTCCTTTACCGGCAAAAATAATAATTTTTTTATTCTCAACTGCAGTAATCTGACATTTTACAATTCTACTAACTTCAACACCGGCATTTTCCATTAAAACCAATTCACTAATGCCATAATCATTGATTGCACTTTGCTCAATTTTTTTTAATTCTTCAGCTGTTATAACTTTCATCTTTTACTCCCCTCCAAACACAACCTGTGCTATCGCATTTTCTTTAGTATGACTTAAGGTTATATAAATACTAGTTATATTTTTTCTTTTCGCCAATTCTGCAAAAAACCCCGTTAAAAAAACCTGCGGACAACCAAGCTCATCATTAATAATCTCAATTTCTCTTAACTTTCCTTCTCTCAGCCCAGTACCAAAGGCTTTTAAAACAGCTTCCTTGCCGGCAAATCTAGCCGCATAAGAGGGCGCTTTTTGAGCTTTTTTTGCTTCGCAATAAGCAATCTCCTTCACCGTAAAAACCCTTGCCAAAAAATTTTCATTCTCTATGGCTTTTTTTATTCTTCCTATTTCAATAATATCAATACCCAAACCTTTTATCACCAAACACACCTCAATAAGAAAGTATTATTTCAAAAGTCGACCTTTCAAAATGAAAGGTCGACTTTAACTACATAATTGATTGTATATTATTTTGCTTAAAGCTACGAGATATCAAAACCTCAACTCGTCGATTTTGCGCTCTACCCTCTTCTGTAGTATTAGCAACAATCGGCTGATACTGACCATACGCAGTTGCACTAAATTTAGCCGGATCAAGGTTAGCTTGTGAAAGAAGATATCTCATAAAGTTAACAGATCTCTTAGAGCTTAAATCCCAGTTAGTCGGAAACTCATAAGTGTTAATCGGTACATTATCACTATGTCCCGAAACAATAACTTTTTGTGATATTCCAACCAAGATTTTAGCGATTTGCGTACCAATTGCCAGTGACTCCGGTAATAAATTAGCACTACCAGAAGGATATAATGCTTTTTCTTTAATTCTTAACAGCAAACCATCTTCTGTTAAGTCTGTTTTTAGTGAATCTTCCAATTTATTTTCAGCGATATATTTATCAATTTTGTTTTTTACATCCATTAATTGCGTTGTTTCTTGTAAATAAGCCTGATCTGATTTCCTAACATCCATCTGTACATCGGGCTGATTAGATTGACTTTGCAATAGTGCCGGTTGCCCTGAATTAAAAGCCATACTAAAAGATTGCGCAATTTGTTCAATTTTCTTTTGGTCAACTTGAGATGAGGCATACAGTACAATAAATAACGCCAACAATAGTGTTAAAATATCAGCATAAGGAATCAGCCAAGCTTCAGAAATATGTTCTTCGTGATGATGCTTCTTTTTCTTTCTAGCCATAGCTTATTCCCCCGACGCTTTATCTTTTTTCAATTTATCGCGTTCACTTTGTGGAATAAATACCATTAACTTAGCTTCGATAGCAATCGGTGAGTCACCGGCTTGCAGAGACAAAATGCCTTCAATAATCATTCTTTTTTCAGTTACTTCAATCTTTGATAACATTTTCAGTTTATTAGCAAATGGCAACCAAATAACATAACCAGTAAAAATACCAAGTAATGTTGCAACGAACGCTGCCGCAATCGAAGCTCCCAATTTATCAATATCAGTCAAATTACCCAAGGCAGCAATAAGTCCCACAACGGCTCCCAAAACCCCTAATGTCGGTGCATAAGTACCACCTTGGATAAATATAGCCGCACCATCGTTATGACGTTGTTCCATCCCTTCAACTTCTGCATCAAGAACATCACTCACAAACTCCGGATCCATACCATCAATAACCATATTCAGACCATTTTTCAAAAACGGATCAGCAATATCAGAAACTTTACTTTCTAAGGCCAGAATCCCTTCACGTCGTGCTGTTTGTGATAATTCTACGAACAATGTCAATAATTCGGCTTTCGGTCTACCATTGGGCATTCTAAATGCTTTTTTAAAAAGCGATGGTAAAATTCTTAATTGTTCCATCGTAAAGCCTGTAAATAAACATGCAAATGTACCACCAATTATTATCAAAAATGCTGCCGGATTAGCCAGTGCTGATAACGGAGCACCTTTAATTACCATCCCTACAAAAATCGAAATAAACCCCATCACAACGCCTATGAGTGTTGACTTTTCCAAAATAACTCCTCCTACTTCTATCAACAAGTTCACTATTATTAATATATTAAAATTTTAGCACTTTAAAATAATCGTTGTCTACAATATAACCATAAAATAGGCATTAAAACCCATCAATTACAGCGTTGCATATTAATTTCTACAAAAGCTTTAGGAATTCCTTTTTTTATTTTGATTTTAGATAAAAAAAAACCCCTGCTAACAGGAGTTATTTTTTGAACTGGTGCCGAGGACCGGAATCGAACCGGTACGGATATCACTATCCGCGGGATTTTAAGTCCCGTGCGTCTGCCAGTTCCGCCACCCCGGCATATTAAATTGGAGGCGACACCCAGATTTGAACTGGGGAATAAAGGTTTTGCAGACCTCTGCCTTACCACTTGGCTATGTCGCCTTATATGGAGCGGAAAACGAGATTCGAACTCGCGACCCTCGCCTTGGCAAGGCGATGCTCTACCACTGAGCTATTTCCGCACTATATCAAAATTAACTGGCGACCCGGAAGGGACTCGAACCCTCGACCTCCGCCGTGACAGGGCGGCATTCTAACCAACTAAACTACCGGGCCATTTTTAATAACACTAGTAATGATACCATAACCATTACTTCATGTCAACTTTATCTTACTTTATTTTCGCATCAGCGACAATTAATATTATACTTACATTTATATTCATAGTCAAGCTATTTTTTAATCATTTTTTAAGTTGAAAAAATGATTAGTTGGACCTACTCCTTTGCCCAAGGAAAAACTATGTTCAATCGCTTTAGTAATATATTCTTTAGCCTTTTCAACAGCTTCAACAACGCATTTTCCTTTAGCTATTTCAGCAGCAATAGCCGAAGAAAAAGTGCACCCTGTTCCATGAGTATTTTTAGTTTCAATCCGCTTATTTTTAAAATAAATCATTTTATCACCATCAAACAAGATATCACAAGGATCTCCCATTAAATGTCCACCTTTTACAACTACATTTTTCGCTCCCATTTTCCAAATTACTGCAGCTGCCTGCTCCATAGTTTTCAGATTAACAACATCAAAACCCACCAATTCTGTTGCTTCATGTAAGTTCGGCGTTACTACCAATGCTTTAGGCAATAATAATTCTTTTAGAGATGCTACCGCATTTTTTTGCAATAAATAACTACCACTTTTTGATATCATCACAGTATCTAACACAACTTTAGTATAATTATAATACTGCAAAGAATTGCTTACAGTTTTAATAATGTCAATATTAGACAGCATTCCTATTTTGACTGCATCGACTGTAATATCTGTAAAAATAGCATCTATTTGTGCTTTTAAAATTTCATCGTCTAACTCCCTAATAGCAGTTACGCCACAAGTATTTTGGGCTGTTATTGCAGTAATTACACTCATACCAAAAACACCCAAAGCCGAAAATGTTTTTAAGTCTGCCTGAATACCAGCACCACCACTACTGTCAGATCCAGCAATCGTTAACGCCGTTTTAATAAAATTATTCATTTTTCTCCTCTATTCTAGCTCTCAATTTTTTTAATTCATCAACAAGATTCTCTTCAATTCTTTCTGCTAATTCACTAACTTCCTTGGCATCAAAAGCGCTTGTCATTTCAGGAGTTTTTCTTATTCTCAGCTCACCGAAAAATTCATCACGAAAAATATTATAATAAATAACTAAATTACTATCATTTGCAAAATCGCTATAATCTAAAATAACATAAGAGCCATTAATTAATTTCAGCGGTTGATTAGGTCTTATATATAGTTTAAAACCATTACTTTCCTCCGGAAATTCAAAGTTAAACTTATGTTGCATAATATTTTTATCGAATAAAATACTATCTATTTTATCCTTTGAAAAAAAAGTTAAATCTCTAATGACATTTTCCAATTTTTCTTTTAATATACGCTCGTATCTTTCAAGGTTAGTGCTGATAAACAAAGTTTCACAATATTCCAGTAAACCGATTTTTAGTTTAACTAAAAATTCTTTTGTCGCATGATCATATACAAAAACAACTTCTTTTTTTAGTTCAAAGTTTTGATAGGCACAAATATAAAATAAATCACCATCTTGTTTCATTAGCAATTTTAGATTGAAACTTAAGATTGTTGTTGGTAATTCTTTAAGATAAGACCATTCAGTAATATTTTTTATTATTTTTTCCATTTTTGCACCTCTACTATAACACTCACAACATTAAAAACTTTTTATGTGAAAAATATTTTATATTATCAACTTTTATAATAATAAAACCAATTTCTATATCAATTGCTTTAAAAATAATATTATCAAGTCTAAATTTATTTTTCCAGTATAAAATATTTATTTTTTTCAAACCACGAATTTTCGATGAATCTTTCGTATTATGATATATCGTAATATCATGCTTTTTCATATTAATTTGCTCTAAAATATTGTTAATAATTACCTGAAACAAATAACTCTCTACCATTTCACCAAAAGATGGGTGATACGGACCTGCCAGCACTGTACTATCGCTTTCTAACTCGGTAGTAGATTGTAAGCCCATCCTAATAATAGAAACATTATTTTCCTCAAATAATATTTTTAAAAACGAACAAACCTGTACTGCTTCGCCTATTGTTAAGGGATTATAACGCTGTTGTTGATATAGTTGTGACAATTTCGTATTTTCAATTACGATCGTTGGGTAAACCCTTACATAGTCAGGGTTTAGTCTTACTATCTTATATCCCGTTTTAATAATCTTAGTAAAATCATCACCCGGCAATCCCGGCATTATTTGCAAAACAAGTTTGAGCGAAGTTTTTCTTATTAAAGTCACAGCATTATAAACATCATTTGAACTATGCCCTCGATTACTAGCTGTTAAAACAGCATCATCTAGCGATTGTACCCCCAATTCAATAGTCTCAACACCTAAACTTATTAAATTCCTCAAAATTTCTATCGTAATACAATCTGGACGCGTTGATACTCTAATACTATTAACTATTTTTTTAGTTACTAAATGATAAGCTGGCATCAACAACGCTGTTTGCTGTTGTATGCTCAAAGCTGTAAAGCTACCTCCATAATATGCAATTTCAATATCGCGCGGTAACTTAATATTTTTTAAATGACTGTCAATAACATTCTCAACATATGTTCTTGTAATTTCTGTGTTTTGACCTGTTATTTTATTCTGGTTACAAAAAACACAATCATGACTACAACCATAGTGAGGAATAAAAATTGGTATTATATATTTTTTCATAGTGCCTCCATATTAAAAAGGATGACTTTCGTCATCCTTTTTTAGGCTTATTTCTGCAAGACCGCTAAGGCCTCTCTCGCTGCTAATTGTGCCGCTTCTTTTTTACTTTTACCATGACCATTTCCCAAAATTTTATCATTAACAAAAACTGCTACATCAAATACTTTATTATGATCCGGCCCCGCTTCGCTAATTATCTCATAGCGAATTTTATTGTCAGCTTGAGCTTGAATTAACTCTTGTAACAATGTTTTATAATCTCTAATATGGTTACCATCTTTAATATTCAGTAAATCATCTTTTAACTGCACCAAGACAAATTGTCGTGCTTGTTCAATGCCACAATCTAAATATATAGCACCAATTAAAGCTTCAAAAGCATCTGCTAAAATTGAAGCACGTTCTTTGCCTCCGGTTGTTAATTCACCTTTACCGAATAATAAATATTCTCCCAATTGAAGATTTAAAGCTTTTTTTGCTAAAGTTGTCTCGCAAACAACCGCTGCTCTAGCTTTTGTTAACTCACCTTCCGGTAAATTGGGGAAAGTGTCAAATAGATATGAACTTATTACCAACTCTAAAACAGCATCGCCTAAAAACTCCAACCGTTCATTATGCAAAACATCTTTTTTCGATTCATTGGCATAAGAGGTATGAGTTAAAGCTTGATTTAGATAGTAAAAATTTTTAACATTAATATTAATAAGCTCCGCAAAAGCTTTTAGCTCATTATATCTATGTTGCATTATCTTATGCTTGGTATTTTTTAAGCAAGATTGTTGCATTATGTCCACCAAAACCGAATGAATTTGATAAAGCTGCTTTAACGACACTTTTACGACTTTTATTCGGCACATAATCTAAGTCTAATTCATCATCAGGCGTTTCATAGTTAATTGTCGGAGGAATAGTATCATTGGCTATTGTTAATGCCGTAGCAATACATTCTATCCCGCCAGCAGCCCCTAATAAATGACCTGTCATTGATTTTATTGAGCTAATCGCAAGGTTCTTTGCATGATCACCAAATAGTGATTTAATTGCTAAAGTCTCGTTTTTATCGTTAAGTGGCGTAGATGTACCGTGAGCATTAATATAGTCAATTTCAGTTACATCTAACCCAGCATCTTTCACTGCTAACCCCATACATTTTGCAGCCATTACGCCTTCTGGAGCTGGCGCTGTAATATGATAAGCGTCAGAATTAGAACCATATCCGGCAACTTCAGCATAAATAGTAGCACCACGAGCAATCGCATGATCTAAACTTTCTAAAATAACAACACCGGCACCTTCACCCATAACAAAGCCATCACGACCTTTATCAAATGGACGGGAAGCTTTTTCTGGATTTTCATTGTTAGTCGACAATGCTTTCATTGCACAAAATCCAGCCACTGGTGCTGGTGAAATACAAGCTTCGGTTCCACCAGCAAGCATTACATCAGCATCACCACGTTGAATAACTTTAAAAGCATCACCTACAGAATTAGTTCCAGTAGCACAAGCCGTTACTACACAACTTGTTGGTCCTTGCAAATTAAAAGTTATTGAAACTTGGCCAGCCGGCATATTCCCAATCATCATTGGAATAAAGAACGGACTAATACGATTTGGACCTTTTTGAAATAATGTTTCATATTGACTATGTAATGTTTCCATTCCGCCAATCCCTGAACCGATAAAAACACCAATTCTTTCACGATTTTCTTTTTCAACATCTAATTTTGCATCTGCAATCGCCATTTTTGCTGCTGCTACTGCAAATTGAGTCGTTCTATCCATTCTTTTTGCTTCTTTTTTATCAATAAATTGTGTTGGATCAAAATCTTTTACTTCTCCAGCAATTTGTGTGGAATATTCAGTTGGATCAAATCTCGTGATTTTACCAACTCCAGATTTACCATTCACTAAATTAGTCCAAAATTCATCTTTACCTATTCCAATAGGGCTTACTGCACCTACACCAGTTATTACTACTCTTTTTTTCAAAATTGTCACCTCTTCGTTAATTTATCGCTTCAACCTCAGCTTGAAGCCTTGCAAAAATTTCTTTTACTGATAATATTTCTTTTATTTTACCAATATATTCTCCGGTAAAAACTAATCCATTTTCCACATCACCTTGTTGCGCTCTAATTAATGCTTTTATTATGCAAAAGTTTTTTTCACAATGTTTCAAGCATGCATCACAAGAATCAACCGGTAATGTACCATTCATAATTTTTTCTGCAAATGGATTGCGTACAGCGCGACCTGGTAATCCCACTGGACTTTTAATAACAACAACATCCTCGGCTTGCGCCTTAACATAAAATTCTTTTAAAGCAGGTGCAGCATTAGATTCTTCACTGGCAGCAAACCTAGTTCCCATTTGCACACCATCTGCCCCCAACTTCATAAGATCTACTATATCTCGACCTGACATAACTCCACCAGCAGCTATAACAGGAATATTGACAGCTTTTTTAATTCCGGAAATTAACGATTTTATTGATTGATCGGTCCCTAAGTGACCGCCAGCTTCCTTTCCTTCAACAATAACCGCAGAAGCTCCTAACATTTCAGATATTTTGGCTAATTTTATCGACGAAACAATTGGTACAATTGGCGTATTAGACTCTTTGCCTAATCCAAACATATCACGAGAAAACCCCGCTCCAGCTACAACTAAATCAATACCTTCACTTATCGCAGTTTTTACTAAATCACTAAACTTTCTTGCCGCAACCATTGCATTAATACCAATAACACCATTGCTAAGGGATTTAGCAAGTCTGATTTCATTTCTTAATTCATTTAAACTCATTCCGGATGCAGCAATAAGTCCAATCCCACCGGAATTAGCAACAGCTGCCGCTAATTTTGCGGTAGAAAGTCTTATCGCCATACCACCTTGAATAATTGGCATTTTTGCAATTTTATCACCAATTTTTAATTCAGGAAGTTTCAAAATAACTCCTCCATTCAAAATAAGACCATTACTTTTAGAAAGTCCCGCAAAAAAATTTTACGGGACTTTCTAAAGTATTATAGACTATTTGTTTTTGTCTATGTAGTCTACAGTATCTTTTACTGTTTTAATTTTTTCAGCGATTTCATCAGGAATTTCAACATTGAATTCTTCCTCAAAAGCCATAATTAATTCAACGATATCAAGAGAATCTGCACCTAGATCATCAATAAAAGTTGAATCGATGTTTACATCATCAGCATCAACACCTAATTGCTCAACCACGATTTCTTTTACTTTATCAAAAGTTGACACCAAATTCACCTCCTTTCAAGAGATAATATTACATTACCATACCACCATCAACATTAATAGTTTGACCGGTAATGTAACTTGATTTATCAGAAACTAAAAACAATACTGCTTCTGCCACATCTTCAGCTTGACCAATTCTACCAAACGGTATTTTGGCTGCGAAGTCTTTTTTTACTTCATCGCTTAAAACGGCAGTCATATCAGTAGATATATAACCTGGAGCAATCGCATTAACATTTATTCCTCGAGATGCGAATTCTTTTGCAACCGATTTAGTAAAACCAATTACTCCAGCTTTAGCAGCAGCATAGTTAGCTTGACCTGCATTTCCAGTTAGACCTACTACTGAAGTCATATTTACAATTTTACCATATCTTTGTTTCATCATAATACGAGAAATAGATTTTGTACAGTTATAAACACCTTTTAAATTAGTGTTCATAACATCATCCCAATCGCTTTCCTTCATACGCATTAACAAGTTATCTCTTGTAATACCGGCATTATTAACTAAAATATCAATACGGCCAAATTGTTCAACAATCATCTTAACCATGTTTTCAACAGCTTCAGCGCTTGCTACATCAGCTTGAATCACAATTGCCTTGCCACTATTTTCCATGATTTCAGTTGCAACTTCTTGAGCCGCATTAGCATTCCCAGCATAATTTATAACCACAGTCGCACCAGCTTTTGCTAGAGCAATTGCAATAGCTTTGCCAATACCACGTGAAGCACCTGTTACCAGTGCAATTTTATTGTCTAAAAGCATTTTAACGAACCTCCTTGAAATAATCAAGGGTTTTTTCCAAACTGACTACATCTTCCACATTCACACTGTTAATTTCTTTATTTATTTTCTTATTAAAGCCGCATAAAACCTTACCTGGGCCAACTTCAACAGCTGTCATTGCATTATATTTAACGATTTCTGCAACGCATTCTTCCCATTTTACCGGGCTAGCAGCTTGCTTGATTAAATTTTCTTTAATGATTTGTGCTTCAGTCATTATTTTGCCATCAACATTTGCCACCACCGGAATATTAGCATTAGAAATTTCAATATTGTTAAGCTCTATTGCTAATTTTTCAGATGCCGGATTCATCAATGAACTATGAAATGGCGCACTAACAGGAAGCATTACTGCTTTTCTAGCCCCAGCTTCTTTTAACTTTTCTACTGCTGTTTCTACGCCAGCAACAGTACCAGCAATAACCACTTGTCCAGGACAGTTGAAATTTACAGCCTGTACTAATGATCCTGAAGCGGTAACACTTTCACAAACTTCTACTATTTTTGAACCTTCTAATCCTAAAATAGCCGCCATACTACCTTGTCCCAATGGAACAGCCTCTTGCATAAATTGTCCGCGTTTTCTAACTAATACCACGGCATCTTCAAATTTCAAAGAACCAGCTGCTACTAATGCAGAGTATTCACCCAAGCTATGACCTGCTACTATTTGCGGTACAAGCCCTTGCTCTTTTAAAATTTCATTGCAAATAGCACTAACTGTTAAAATAGCCGGTTGTGTATTATAAGTTTTTTTCAGTTCATCCTCAGGTCCTTCAAAGCACATTTGCATAATTGAAAAACCAAGAGCCTCATCAGCAGCTTTAAACATTTTTTTTGCTACATCGTATTTCTCATATAATTCTTTACCCATACCGATACTTTGGGATCCTTGTCCCGGAAATAAAAATGCAATTTTATTCATGTTACACTCTCCCTTATTCAAGACTATCTTTCAAGTTATTCATTACTGCCGGAATACCTTGAATAATTTCTTGAATTATCTCTTCTACGGACTGACAAGCATTAATCATCCCTGAAATTTGTCCAATCATCACTGAACCTTTTTCAGTATCACCTTTTCTAGCCGCCAATTGCAGTGTTCCAGCACCTAATTCTTCTAATTCTTCCGCACTTACACCTGATTTTTCTTTTTCTAAATATTCCCGGCTTAATTTATTGGCAATAACACGTACCGGATGACCAGTCGCAACACCTGTAACCACAGTCGAACGGTCTTTTGCTTTTAATACCGCCTGCTTATAGTTTTCATGAGCAATACATTCATTAGCAACAACAAATCTACTACCAATTTGTACGGCTGAAGCTCCTAAGGCAAACGCAGCTACAACCCCACGAGAGTCCGCAATACCACCAGCGGCAATAACCGGAACATCAACCGCATCAACGATTTGTGGTAATAACGCCATTGTTGTTATCTCTCCAATATGTCCGCCACTTTCCATCCCTTCAGCAATAACCGCATCAACACCTGTTCTAACCAATCTTTTTGCTAATGCCACCGAAGCTACAACCGGAATTATTTTAGTACCAATTTCTTTTAATGCCGGTATATATTCACCAGGATTTCCGGCACCAGTTGTTACTACCGGTACTCTTTCTTCAATTACCACTTGCATAACTTCTCTGACAAATGGCGACATCAACATTATATTAACACCAAAGGGCTTATCTGTATTAGCCTTGGTTTTTCTGATTTCTTCACGTAATAAATCTGGCGGCATATGACCTGCACCAATTATTCCAAGACCACCAGCATTCGAAACAGCAGCGGCCAACTCAGCAGTGCCAATCCAAGCCATTCCACCTTGTAAAATAGGATATTTAATATTTAATAACTTGCAAATAATATTTTTATTCTCCATCTATTAAGCCTCCTTAGACCATTTCATTACACAAGCTGCCCATGTTAAGCCGGCACCAAAGCCTACTAAAACAACATTATCGCCTTTTTTGATTTTTTTATTTTCTACAGCTTCCGCTAACGCAATAGGAATTGAAGCGGCTGAAGTATTGCCATATTTTTCAACATTAACAAAAACTTTATCCATACCCAATTTCAATCTTTTTGCCGCTGAATTTATTATTCTAATATTGGCTTGGTGTGGTACTAAACAATCAATTTCTTCTTTGTCAAGTCCTGCATTATCAAGCGCTTTTTGTGCGGCATCACCCATAACTTTTATCGCAAATTTGAAAACTTCATTGCCATTCATATGAATATAATGCATTTTATCCTTCACAGTCTGCTCTGTTGCTGGATTTAAACTACCACCAGCAGGCATACTTAAGACATCACCACCAGAACCATCCGCACCTAGTTCAAAGCCTAAAATTCCACCCTCATCGACTTGTCCTAATACCGCTGCACCGGCACCATCACCAAATAACACACAAGTATTGCGATCTTCCCAATTAATAATTTTAGATAGGGTTTCTGAAGCTACTACTAAAACTTTTTTATATGCACCACTTTTGATAAATTGGGTTGCTACACTTAATCCATAAACAAACCCAGAACATGCTGCTGACAAATCAAAAGCTGCTGCATTAACAGCTTTTAATCTATTTTGAATAATACACGCAGTTGAAGGGAAAAAAGTATCTGGTGTAATCGTTGCCGTAATAATCAAATCAATTTCCTCCGGCTGAACATTTGCATTAGCTAAAGCTTTAAGTGCTGCTTCATAAGCTAAGTCCGAGGTAGCTTGATTATCTGCCGCAAGCCGTCTTTCTTTAATTCCTGTTCTATCTACAATCCATTCATCATTAGTATCAACAATTTTACTTAAATCATCATTAGTTACAATTTTTTCTGGAACATAATATCCGGTACCTATAATACCAACATTTACTTCTTTATTCACTAGCAAATTGCCTCCTTAGCAATATTATCTCTAATATGTTTTATCACTTCATTCTGTACTGATTGACTTGCTACTTTAATAGAATTTTTAATGGCTTTAGCTTTAGAACTTCCATGGCAAATTATAAAACAACCATTAACACCCAATAATAAAGCCCCACCATATTCAGAATGATCAAGTCTTTTACCAAGTTTTCCTAATGCTTTTTTCAAAATCAAAGCCGCTATTTTAACAAAGATATTACTACTTTTAATTTCACTAATTATAAGTTTTTTCAAGGTACTAATTAAACCTTCTGCAAACTTTAAAACAACATTTCCAACAAAGCCGTCACATACTACAACGTCAAAATTACCCTTAGGAACATCCCGACCTTCAGCATTTCCGATAAAATTGATAGTATTTAAAGCTTTAAGCATTTCATAAGTAGTCAAAACTTGTTCATTGCCCTTAGTTTCTTCTTCACCAATGTTAAGTAAACCAACGCGAGGATTACTTATTCCAAAAACATATTCGGCATAAACACTCCCCATTATCCCACTTTGCACAAGATGTTTCGGCTTACTATCAACATTAGCCCCTGAATCCAAAAGTACCGTTACCCCTTTAAGATTAGGAATTGGTGTCGCTATCACTGGTCTTTCAATTCCCCTAACTCTTCCCAAACCAAATAAAGCTGCTGCTACTGCCGCACCAGTACTGCCAGCAGATACGACGGCATCGCAATATCCTTCTTTTACAAGTGCTGTCGCTATAACTAAAGAGGCATTTTTTTTCTTCCGTACCGCAATTACAGGTTGCTCATCCATTTCTATTACTTCATTAGTATGCTTTATCTCAATATCAAGCTTTTCCCATCCTGATATTTCTTTTAATATACTTTTAATTTCATTTTCATTTCCGACCAAAACAACCCCAAGTTTTTCTTCCTTTACAGCATCAACTGCACCTAAAACAATTTCTCGCGGTGCATAGTCTCCACCCATTGCATCAATTGCAATTTTCATATCAGCACCTCTGCTTATTTTATAAAGACACCATAATGAATTTAGCTCGAAAAACCTCTTGAACATCATTACGAGTTTTTACCCAAATAAAATATTTATTACCCCGCTGTCTTATAACTTCTGCTTTCGCTACTAATTTTTCTCCTACATGAATCGGCGTCTTGTATTTGATATTAGCTACACCAGTCACTGCAGCAGGTGCATCAATCACTGCTAAAGCTAATGAATTTGCCTGAGAAAAAACATAATGACCTCTTGCTACTTGTGTTTTTTCAAAAACCATGTCTGGAGTTATTTTAATAATCGAAATCGCAGATTTTCCCAATTGCAAATCAATCAAATCACCAATAATTTCATCACTGGCAATTGATTTTATCTTTGCTTGTGCACTTTCCGCCATTTTTTTAGTGCGTTCTCGCAACTCTGGAATCCCAAGTTCTAACCGATCCAATCTGATCGTCTGAATACTAACATCCAGCATCTTCGCTAGCTCTTCATCAGTTAAAAAAGGGCTTGTCTGCATATTCTTTAATAATAATTGATGTCTCATCGTTTTTTTTATTTTAGCCATTTTTATCACCTATTTTTATAAGTAGGTACTATAACCAGTTACTAAACCCAATTATAACTACTGCCAACTATAATTGCAAGAAAAATAAACACATTTTATTGAAAATAATACCGAATTATTAGTCATATTTTTGAAAAATATAAAAGGTCTTGAAACATTATTTAATGTCTCAAGACCTTTGTTTTATCTAATTAATTAGATAATATTTTTCTTATACTCAGCATACATAACTTTTAATTCTTCAATTCTATCATACATTTCAATTTGTAATGCTGATGCAGTTTCATAATCACCATCATTTAATGCTTCTTCTACTAAGCTGAATAATGATTTTACATCAATAGTATCTTTTGCTAAATATTGACGTAACTCATTAACTTTTGCCCACATGTAGCAGTCATGATCATTTGATCCAACATCATGAACTTTCTTAGCAGCTCTTACAATATTTAAATTTTCAGGGATAATACGGCTAATCAATTCTGTTTTCCAACGAGTTAATGCACCTGCTACAAAGGCATTGATGATTTCTTCACGTAAAGCGCCACTAGCTGTAAAAACATCTTTTTTGTTAGCATATTTTTCAAAAGCAATCATATTTTCCCAAACAGTTGCTGGCGGTCTACCAAATAAACGATCTCTTTCTTCATCTTCGTAATCCTCGAATACATCTTCTTCACTACGATATGCTCTGTCTTTTTCAAGATAAAAGCCTTCTTGCCCTGCTTCTTTAGAAAGCTCAGCTAATAATTCAGTAGTTGATTTACCAGATGTAACCGCAGCTTTAATACCATCAAATGCTGCTAAATAAATTGCTGCAAGAGCAATGTAAGTATTAGTATATGGATTGCATGCACGAACTTCAAATCTAGTAGCATATGGATTTTCTACATCACGTACAAGACCAGCTAAAATTGTACGATTACGAGAAGGAGTTTCTGGAACATGACCTAATGATGTAACAATACAAACCGGTGCTTCAAACCCTGGTTTTAAACGGTTTAAAGAATCATTTGTCGCTGAAATAAATGGATTTACTACTTCATAATTTTTAAGAATACCCATAATTGTACCGTAACCGATAGCACTTAAGAAGTCTTCAGTCATTACAGTTGGTGAGAACAAGTTAACAGTTTTACCTGATTTTAAAACAGCTGCCATCCCAACATGAGTATGCTCACCATTACCAGCAAGCCCAATCATCGGTTTTGCTTTGAAGTTAACTTCTAAGCCATTAGCACGGAAAATTTCTTTTACTAAAATACGAGCTAATAATTCATTATCAGCAGCTTGCATTGCATCAGCAAAACGCCAGTCAATTTCAATTTGCTCACAAACATGAGTTAAGTTACCTGATTCATCAATATGTGCTTTTAGTCCACCAACTTCTTTATGACCCATCTCAGCATGTAAACCATAAGCATCAAGCATTAAAATTGCTTGTTCAGTCGCAGTACGAACAGCACCACGTGTACGTTGCCAATATTGTTCTTGCATAACTTGAGATGCAGACATTTCTGCAATTTCAGCTTGTACTAGTGGAGTTTTAACCCAAAATTCTAATTCTGTTGCTGAAGTAAATACGATATTTTCTACTTCATTGCCATCAACATGTTCTAAGCCAGCAATTTTCGGATATTTTTTAAATAATCCTAATAGTTCAGTTTTTACATAATTTAAGCTTTCCGCTAAAACTGCACGAGAATCAACTTTTTTACCTTCATGAACTAAGAAACCAGGAATTCTTAACGTTCCAACTGGTTTACCAGTTTCTTCATCATAATGCTCAAAGTTATAATCAACATACCAGTTTACACTTGGGTCAGCCGGCATATCAACTTTGGCATTATTAAGCGTTGCAATACCAGTTAACACAACGGAAGAACCATCTGTTTGTACTGCACCACCATGATAAAAACCTTCAATATCTTTAATAAAAACGCCCACAGGAATTTTTTCATCAGTATCATTACCAGCTAAATCGATACCTACGACAGATACAAATTTAATTTCCGGATGTTTTTGCAACATTGCAATTAATTCTTCTTTTGCTGTACCGGCAGGAATTACACATAATAAATCTTTCATCATAACAAAACCCACTCCTAAATTTTAGTTTATTTTTACATTTTTTTACATTTAGCAAAGTATAAAACGCCAATTAGAATGATAAAATTATATCAAAACTAATTGGCGCCATTGCCTAAAATATTTACCTAACTTACTACATTTTTGATTATAGCATATTTATAAACTTTGTCTACATTTTTTTTAAATTTTTTATTAACTTCTTAATTTTGCAGCAAAAGTTTTTTCTAAACTCTTTACAATGTTCTCATAAGCTTCATCAATCTCAATATCAGTCAATGTTTTTTCTGCTGACTGAAAACTCAAGGCAAATGCTAAACTTTTTTGTCCAGCTGAAACTTGCTCCCCTTTATAGACATCAAACAATTTAACTTCCTTCAACAAAGCTCCACCATTATCTATTATCGTGGCTTCTACCGCACCTGCCTCAACTTCATCATTTATTGTAATTGCTAAATCACGAGAACTAGCTGGATATTTTGGTAACGATTGATATTGACAAATTTCTTGAGAAGCTTCTTCTAATAATTTTAAATCAATATCAAAAATATATGTTTTTCGACTAATACCAAACTTTTCTAAAACTTCCGGATGAACTTCGCCTATTACCGCAAGGCAATTATTATTTTTAGTAAACTTAGCAGTTTTACCAGGATGCATTGCATAATGTTCGCCGGCTTCAACTATATAATCAACAATACCAAGCTTACTAAATAAAACTTCCGTAATTCCTTTAAGATCATAAAAATCAACATTATCTTTACCTTGGCTCCACGATAGCTGATTTCTTCGTCCTGTTATCGCTCCCGCTAACATAAACTGTTCATACGGTAATTTTGTTAATGGAATTTCTTCCGGATAAAAAACCGACCCAATTTCAAAAATTTGAATATTATCATTGCGTCTATCCAAATTTTTCGCGATGTTTTCTAAAATACTGCTAACAACCGTAGTTCTTAATAACGGGAATTCATCCGTTATCGGATTTAAAATCGGCACTGCCCTTCTTAACTGACTATCTAGCGAAAGGTTAAGTTTATCAAAAGTGTTTTGATGCGTGAAGCTAAAAGATATTATCTCACTTAGACCAGTACCCACCAAAATATTTTTCACTTTATCAATAAAGTTTTGGTGTTTAGTCTGTGTACCACGGAACATATTGCCATATGGTAAGGTTGACTTAATATTATTAAATCCATATATTCTAGCAATTTCTTCGGTAATATCAGCTTTACAGGTTACATCAAACCGCCATGATGGGACAGTTATCAATAATGTTTGATCGACCTTAACTTTAAATTCTAGTTTTTCTAAAATATTAACAATCTCATTCTCTGTAATGTTCGATCCTAAATAATCATTAATTTCAGCTGTTGTAACTGAAATTTCAGTCACGCCAATTGGCTCAGGATAAACATCAATAACGCCACTGCAAGGCACTCCGGCGTTAAGTTGTTGAATTAAATGTGCTGCTCGATCCAAAACCTTATCAATATTTACAATATCAACACCACGTTCAAATCTGCCGGATGCTTCTGAGCGCAAGCCAAAAGCTCTAGAGGTTCTTCTGACACTCACCCCCTGAAAAGTTGCCGCTTCTAATACAATCGTTTTAGTATTTGCTGTAACTTCGGTTGCTAAACCGCCCATAATCCCAGCAACACCAACTGGACCAGATATATCAGCAATAACAATCATTTCTTCTGTTAGGTTTCTTTCAACATCATCAAGCGTTGTAATTTTTTCATTAGGGTTTGCCTTAGTGGCAATTAAAGTTTTTCCTTTAATAGTATCGTAATCATATGCATGTAAGGGTTGTCCTAACTCTAACATTACAAAGTTTGTTATATCAACAATATTATTTATCGACCTTATTCCAGCCGCTTCTAACCTTTGCTTCATCCAATTTGGTGATGCTTCAATTTTTATATTTTCAAAAACCCTTGCCGCAAAACGTTTACAAACACTAGTATCAGCAATCTCTATTTTAATGAAATCGGTTGCGTTTTTACCACTTTCACTAACGGAAATTTCAGGTTTTTTAAACTCTTTACCTGTCAACACAGCAATTTCACGAACTAACCCCATCACACTAAAGCAATCTGCTCTATTGGCTGTTAATTCAAATTCTAAAATAACATCATCCAGACCTAATATAGTCTTAACATCAACACCAAGTTCAGTTTCTGGTGGCAATAAAAAAATACCTTCACAAACTTCAGGCTCTAGCATTTTTTTATCTAAGTCAAGTTCTTCAACCGAACAAAGCATTCCACTTGACTCAACCCCACGCAATTTGCTTTTTGTTATTTTTATGCCACCAGGCAATTTCGCTCCAACTAATGCTACCGGTACAATATCGTTTTCCTTAACATTAGTTGCTCCAGTCACTATTGTTAAAATTTCTTTACCAACATCAATTTGACAAACAGACAATCTATCAGCATTAGGATGTTTATCAATTTTTAAAATTTTTCCGCTTACAACATTATCAACATTTTGTCCTAATGTCGTTATATTTTCAACCGGCACTCCTGCCATCGTAAGCTTTTCAGCAAGTTCTTCCGGTGTTTCTGTAAAATCAATATAATCTTTCAACCATTTAATTGATACTTGCATAACCAAACTCCTTTTTTCTCAAAGATTAAAACTGACGTAAAAATCTCATATCATTTTCATAAAATAATCTTAAATCATCAATACCATATAGTAACATTGCAATCCGTTCTACGCCCATGCCAAAAGCAAAACCACTAACTTTATTAGGATCATAATTACTCATTTCCAAAACCTTAGGATGAACCATTCCCGATCCTAAAATTTCCAACCATCCTGTGCCTTTACAAACTCTACATCCTGATCCTTTACAAATTACACAAGAAATATCTACTTCTGCACTCGGCTCTGTAAAAGGGAAAAAGCTCGGTCTAAATCTAACTCCAACATTAGGATTGAAAATTTCATGAATAAATAATTCAAGCATTCCTTTTAAATCTGAAAACTTAATATTCTGATCAATAACTAAACCTTCTACTTGGGTAAACATCGGCGAGTGCGTTGCATCATAATCACGACGGTAAACCTTTCCCGGTGCAATAATTCTTATCGGAGCATTAGGTTCACTTGCTTGCATAGTTCTTGCTTGAACTGGGGATGTATGAGTCCGCAATAAAAACTCTTCTGTAATATAAAAAGAATCTTGCATATCTCTAGCTGGATGATCTTTAGGTAAGTTTAAAGCTTCAAAGTTATAATGATCTTGCTCTACCTCTGGACCTTCTGCCACACTAAAGCCCATTTGCATGAAAATTTCTTTAATGCGATTTAAGGTTAAAGTTAACGGATGCAAATGACCAATATTATTAATACGACCCGCTAAGGTAACATCAATTTTTTCCGCTTGTAGTTTTTTAGCTAATTCTTGTTTCTTTAGTACATCAATTTTTACTGTTAAAACTTCTTCAATTTCAGCTCGAACTTCATTTACCAATTGCCCAACTAATGGTCTTTCTTCAGGACTTAACGCTCCTAGACCTCTTAAGATAGTGGTAATTTCACCTTTTTTACCTAGATATTTAACTCTCAAATCATTTAACATGTCGACAGCTGTTGCATTATTTAAAGCCTCAATCGCTTCACTTTTTAATGCCTGTAACTTTTGTTGCATAACAAAACCTCCAAGAAATAATTTATAAAAAAAATAGACTTCCACCCATGAAAGGGGCGAAAATCCATTTCGCGGTACCACCCTAATTGATACTCCTACTCTTTAACGCAGCTAACGTCTCGCCTAATATTATTTCAACAAGAAACTCCGGAGTGAACTTCAATTAGTTTTTTTTGTTTCGCTTCCAATCAAGGCAAAACATCCCTGTGAAAAAATACTAACCTACTTTCTCCATCATCATCAAAAACCGTATGAAATTTTACAATATAACTAAAAAACATTTTATCATATTGATTTACAAGTATCAAGTAATACAATTTCTTTGACGAAAAACTTCATACATAATTATCCCAGCCGCAACTCCAACATTCAAAGATTCTCCTGCTCCAATCATTGGAATGTAAATTTTCTTTTTTATTTTCTGTGACAATTCC